>NZ_JBEAIU010000001.1:0-227509 GCF_040065135.1 Klebsiella sp. CN_Kp066
GGCGCGTTGAGCGCCGCCCCCGGGAGCAGAGTACAGAGTGTTGCAGAACGGGCCTGTTCCCGGCTTAAAGCCCTTCGGTCACGATTTTTGCCGCTGCGGCTAACACCTCTTTGCGGTTTTTCGCATCCTGCTGCGGCTGGGTAAAGTAGGTGACTAATACCAGCGGAGCGTGATCTTCCGGCCAGATAACCGCAATATCATTGGTGGTGCCGTAATCTCCGGCGCCGGTTTTATCGCCGACCACCCAGCTTTCAGGCAGGCCCGCGCGAATGCTTTGCCCGCCGGTGGTATTGCCTTTCAGCCAGGTGACTAACTGGGCGCGTTGCTGTTCGCCCAGCGCATCGCCAAGCGTCAGCTTGCGTAGGCTTTCAGCCATCGCCAGCGGCGTGCTGGTATCACGCTCATCGCCCGGGATGGCGGTATTCAGCGTGGGCTCCGTACGATCGAGACGAAAGGTGGCATCGCCGATACTGCGGGCGAAGGCGGTGACTTTTTCCGGCCCGCCAAGGTAGCCGATGATCAGATTCATCGCCGTATTGTCGCTATATTGCAGCGTCGCCGCGCTTAGCTCAGCCAGCGTCATTCCGCTCTGGAGATGTTTTTCGGTAATCGGACTCCAGACCACCAAATCGGCTGCGTTAATCTCCAGCCTTTTATTTACCACCTCTTTATTGCTTTCGCTCTGTTTTAATACCGCGGCGGCGGCCATCACTTTACTGGTGCTGCACATGGCAAAACGCTCGTCGCCGCGATATAAGATTTGAGAATTATCTGCCGTGTTGATTAGCGCCACGCCCAACCTGCCGCCTGAACGCTTCTCGAGATCTGTCAGCTTCTGATGGATAGCATCGGTACTGGCCCACAGTGCGCCGCTCGCCAGCAGCAGCGGAACGGCGGCTAGCATTGCAATTTTACGCCACGAACTTTTTATCATTTCTGATTCCTTGAGAGTGATAAGTCGCAGCGGACTATCTGCGACTCCCGCTATTTTGACAAGCAATTTATTGATGATGGAATTCCATCATCAATTCGATATTTGTCCTTCCAGCGCCTGCTTATAGTGTCTCGCCAGACCCATAAAAATAAGGAGCCGCTATGTTCCCGTCACAGTTACCGAAACCGCGCCATCCTGCCGCTGCGGCGATCCCCTCGCTGCGCTGGGCCATTATTGGCCCCGGCTGGATTGCCGAGCGCTTTGTGAAATCGTTAAAAGAGCTCAGCCGCCAGCGGGTGGTTGCCGTCTCCTCGCGGACGCAACAAAAGGCCGATAGCTTTGCCGCCCGCTGGGGGATTCCGCAGGCTTACGCTCAGCTGGACGAGATGCTGGCGCGACCGGATATTGATGCGGTTTACGTTGCCACCCCGCATAACCACCACTTCCCGGACGGGCTGCGGGTTCTGCAGGCGGGCAAACATGTACTGATTGAAAAGCCGTTTGCGCTGAACCGGCGGGAAGGCGCGGCGCTAAAAGCAGAAGCCCTGAAACAGGGGAAGCTGGCGATGGAGGCGATGTGGTGCGATTACGCGCCGAAATATGACGTGATTCGCCAGCTGCTGGATGACGGCGCGCTGGGCGATCTGCATACGCTGCTCGCCGATCACGGTGAATATTTTACTCCGGATCATCGCATTTTTAATGCCGATCTTGCCGGTGGACCGATGATGGATCTCGGCAGCTATCTGACCTCATTCAGCGTGATGGTCGGCGGCGTGCCGCAGGACATTGTCGCCCGCGGGCGCCCCGCCCAAAGGGGCATCAATGGGCAAATTTCGATGCTGTTTAACTGGGAAAACGGCTTACAGGGATTGCTCAACACCACGCTATTCAGCAATACGCCGGGCGGCGCGGTGGTGGCCGGGCGCGACGCGACCCTGGTCCTTGACGGGCAATTCTATGCGCCGGGGAATTTTACCCTCGCCGCCAGCCAGGGGGGACAGGTACTGCGCTGGGAAGAGCCGCGCAACCGCTACGACCAGCTGTTTTATCAGGCCGAACATTTTGCCTGGTGCGTGGGGCAAGGGCTCACGGATTCGCCGATTCGCCCGCTGACCAGAGTTCTGGAAAACCTGAGCGTCATGGATGAAGTGCGGCGGCAGATTGGCGTAATATTTAACGAGGAGCGTTAACGGCGCGCCGTTGCCCCGTATGCCGACCGCATACGGGGCTTTTTTACGCCAGCGGTTCGACGCTGACAAATTGCCCTTGCTGCAGGGAAAGCACGGCGGCTTCGGCGATAGCCTGCGCCCGCAGCCCGTCCAGCAGCCCCGGCAGGTCCGGCTCCTCTTCTCCGCCTGACGAGCGGACAAAAGCATCCAGATGCGCGTAGTACGACTCCTCGACGCGGCTGAACCAGTCCGGATAGAGGCCGGGCTGAATGCAGCGCGCTCCCTGCCACAGCGTCACGCCGCGCGAGGCCTGACTGCCGGACTCCAGTACGCCCTCCGGGCCGAGCAGGCTGATGCGTTCATCGTAGCCGTGGCCGGTGCGCCGGGTGTTGTCCAGCTGCGCCAGCGCGCCGCCGCGCATCCGCAGCATGAGAATGGAGGTATCGACATCGCCGATCCCGGCGAGCTCCGGCAGCGCCAGCGCCTCTCCCATGGCGGCAACCGTTGTCACTTCATCGCCGGTAAGAAAACGCAGCAGATCGAAAAAGTGGATTGCCTGGTCGCGCATCTGGCCGCCGGAGCTGCGCAGATACGCCAGCGGCGGCATAACCGATGCCCGGCACACCATCTGCACCAGTTCAATTTTACCGATAACGCCAGCCTCGACCTGGCGACGCAGCTGCTGGTGGCTGGCGTCAAAGCGGCGGTTAAAGCCCACGGTCACCGGCACGCCGAGCGGCAAAACCCTGTCGACAACCTGGCGCGCACGGGCCAGCGAAAGGTCGATCGGTTTTTCGCAGTAAACGGCCTTCCCGGCGCGCGCTGCGGCCTCCAGCAGTTCCGCATGTGAAGGGGTCGAGCTGGCGATGAGCACCGCATCAATGGCATCGCTACTGATGGCCTCGGCGACGGTGGTTGCCCGCGCGCCGTAGCGGGAGGCCAGCGTTTTCGCCCGCTCGGGCTCGGCGTCTGCCACCATGGCCAGAACGGTTCGCTCATGGCGAGCGAGGTTGGCGGCGTGAACCTGGCCTATAAAACCGCTGCCTAATAACGCAAAACGAATGCAGGTCATTTTGTTCTCCATAAAGAGGGATTTAGCGTTGCCAAATTAATCTGTTTGCTACACTGACCAACACGGGCGTTTTGATGGATTTCCATCATGGGTGAGGGGAACGATGAAAAGCATTTCACTGGCGGCGCTGGCTAAACGGATCGGCGTGGGCGTGGCGACGGTTGACCGGGTGCTTAACGAACGCGGCGGCGTGTCGCCGGAAACCACGCGCCGGGTGCTGCAGGCGGCGCGTGAAGCCGGTTTAAAGCGTATTTTGCCGGAAGAACGTCGTCTGCCCTGGCAAATCGAAGTGTTCCTGAGCGCTAACGACTCGCGCTTTTTCTCTCGCCTGACGCAGGATTTCGCCGACGTGGCGGATAGCCTTGGCTATCGCCGACTGACGCTGCACCGCACGCTGGTGGCGGAATCCTCCCCGGAAAAACTGGCGAAAAGCCTTCTTCGCAGCAGTAAAAAGCGCCATGCGATAATTGTCTTCGGCAACGAACATCCGCTGGTCTATGAAGCCCTGCGCCAGTGTCGCGAAGCAAACGTACCGGTAATTACGCTGGTCACCGACCTGCCCGGCGCGCAGAGGCTTTGCCATGTGGGAATCGATCAGCAGCAGGCGGGACGTACCGCGGGCATGATGATGGGGCTGATGGCCCATCAGCCCGGGGAAGTGTTGATGCTCTGCGGTCGTCAGGATTTCAGCGCCCACCGCTCGCGGATTCAGGGATTTCGCGAGGTGATAAGCCAGCGCTTTCCGCATCTGCAGCTTGGTGAGGTGCTGGCGGGTGAGGATAACCGGCAGCGGATCGACCGTTTGCTGGAAGAAGCCCTGAACCGTAACCGCGACGCGGTGGGCATCTACAATACCGGTCTGGGCAATAGTCTGGTGGCGCAGGCGCTGGCCCGCCATCGCCGTTATGGTAAGTGCTGTTGGATTACTCATGAACGCTATAGCACCACCCGCGAACAGCTGGCGCAGGGTGGGATGGCGTTGACGGTCGATCAAAATCCTCATCAGCATGCCAGGCTGGCGGTGGAGCTGGCCCTGCGCCACCTGGAAACCGGCTATCAGCCCCATCTCTTTCGTGACGGCAAGGTCGAGTTTATCCTCTATAGCGCTGAAAACGTCGACTGAGCGCCCGCGGCCTGCCGGGCGACATCCCTTTTTACACCGTATCTCCTGTCCCGTTTTAAACCGCTGCCGCTATCGCCGCGCCGGGCGGCAAACCGTCGCCTGCCTCTCATTTTTTGCGCATTTATGCGTCAATGTTAGATGTGTGTCAAAGTTCTGTTAACACGCAGTTTTAAAATTTTCATTTCGGTTATTTACTTATAAACGTTTCATATGTGTTGTTAATGAAATAAACGGTCTGTAATTTTCACCTCGTGATAAATGGACTGATGTTTCAGAAAATCATTTTAAAACAACTGAATTTTGTGATGGCGGTCGGCATTAAAAAATGACGTAGCGCGAAGCCTGTTTTTCCGAAACGCTGAAAAAGCAGGCGCTTAATGCACAATTAATGAAACTAATTTTTCATTTTACCTTACCTAACCGATGTACCTGTGAATAAAGGATCAACTATGAATATCAAGAAAACGGTTGTTGCCTCTTTGATAGCCTGCATGCTGCCAGCGGTCGTGATGGCGAAAGATATTTCGGTCGGTGTTTCTATGGCGCTTTTTGATGACAACTTCCTGACCATTCTGCGCACCGCCATGCAAAAAGAGATGCAAAAAGAGGGCGTGAAGTCACAGATGGAAGATGCGAAGGGCGACGTCTCGCAGCAGCTACAGCAGGTGCAGAATTTTATTGGCCAGGGCGTCGACGCCATTATCGTTAACCCGGTCGATACCAACGCGGTCAAACCGATTATGGACCAGGCGACCAAAGCGGGCATTCCGCTGATCTTCGTTAACCGTCGTCCGCAGGCGCAGCTGACCGATAAAATGGCCTACGTCGGCTCCGACTCCGTGCTGGCGGGGCGCTTACAGATGGAAGCGCTAGCCAAAGCGATGAACGGCAAGGGCAACGTCGCCATTCTGCTCGGCGACCTGGCGAATGAATCGACCCGCGACCGGACCAAAGGGGTCGAAGAGGTGGTGGCGAAATACCCCGATATCAAAATCGTGCAGAAGCAGACCGCCAAATTTATGCGTAACGACGCCGTTGACGTAGTCAGCAACTGGATGACCAGCGGCGAAGACATTCAGGCGATCGCCTCCAATAACGATGAAATGGCCATCGGCGCGCTGCAGGCGCTGGGGAAAAACCCCAACCATATCCTGATTGCCGGGGTGGACGGAACGCCAGATGCCCTGCAAATGCTTAAAAACGGCAAGATGATCGCCACGATTTTCCAGGATGCCAAAGGGCAGGGCGAAGGCGCGGTAGATGCCGCTATTAAGCTGGCCAATGGCGAAAAAGTGGAAAAGGTCATCGACGTCCCTTACCAGCTGATCACCAAAGACAACATGGCTGAATTCATCAATCGCAACCAGAAATAGTCATTCAGGGTACGGAGGTGAAGTATGAACGCTTTTGCACTTGAAGCCGAAGGGATCAGCAAATTCTTCCCCGGCGTGAAGGCGCTCGACAACGTCTCATTACGCGTGCGCCCGGGGACGGTGCACGCGCTGATGGGCGAAAACGGCGCCGGGAAATCCACGCTGATGAAATGCCTGATCGGGATCTACCGTCCCGATAAGGGCGCGATCCGCGTCAAAGGGGAGCCGGTCCAGTTTCAGGATACGATGGATGCGCTGCGCTCCGGGATTTCGATGATCCATCAGGAGCTTAATCTGGTACCGCATATGACGGTGGCGGAAAATATCTGGCTCGGCCGCGAGCCGATGAAATACGGTTTCGTCGATCATCGCCAGCTTGCCCGGCAGACTCAGGAACTACTGAATAAACTGAATATTCGTTTATCCGCCGATCGCCTGGTAGGGGAATTAAGCATCGCCGCCCAGCAGATGGTGGAGATTGCCAAAGCGGTTTCGTGGAATGCGGATATTGTGATTATGGACGAACCGACCTCGGCATTAACTGAGAGCGAAGTGGCGCATCTGTTTACCATTATTCGCGATTTACGCCAGCAGGGAAAAGCCATTATTTATATTAGCCATAAGATGGATGAAATTTTCACCATTACCGATGAGATCAGCGTATTTCGCGACGGCACCTGGGTAGGAAGTCAACCTACCACCGAGTTTACCCGCCAGTCGCTGATTACCCGGATGGTCGGGCGGGAGCTTACCCAGCTCTTTCCCAAATTCAATAATACCATTGGCGAAGAGGTGCTGACCGTGCGCAACCTGTCGCGCAAGGGGGTCTTTCACGATATCAACTTTAGCGTGCGCCGCGGGGAGATCCTCGGCGTGGCGGGGCTGGTGGGGGCCGGGCGCAGCGAAGTGATGGAAAGCCTGTTCGGCATGGAGAAAGCCGATAGCGGCGAAGTGCTGATTGACGGTATGCCGGTCACTATTGATTCGCCTTCGACGGCGATTGAAAAAGGGATGGCGCTGCTGACGGAAGACCGCAAAAAGTCCGGCCTGTTCCTCGTACTGTCGGTGCTGGAGAATATGAGTATCGTCAAAATGCCGGAATATATCGGTAAAACCGGTTTTGTTCAGCACCTCAAAATGGCCGAGGACTGCATGGAGCAGATCCGCCGCCTGAATATTAAAACCCCCACCATGGATCAGATTATTAATAACCTTAGCGGCGGCAATCAGCAGAAGGTGCTTATTGCCCGCTGGCTGCTGGCTCAGCCGAAAATACTCATTCTCGATGAGCCGACCCGCGGAATTGACGTCGGGGCGAAAGCGGAAATATATCATCTGATTAGCGAACTGGCCAACCGCGGCGTGGCGGTCATTATGGTTTCTTCTGAATTACCTGAAATCCTCGGGATGAGCGACCGGGTGATGGTGATGCATGAAGGACGGATTACCGGCATCCTCGATAAAGAGGACGCCGATCAGGAAACCATTTTGTCGTTGGCATCCCATTGAGGCACAGAGAATGAGCAATATGAAAATAACGGCGACCCCGATCGATGAGAAACCCTCTTTCTTTGGGCAATTACGCCACCGGCTGCCGAAAGATACCGGCATATTTATCGTCATGCTGGTGATTGCCCTGACTTTTGAAATTGCTGGCTGGTACGTCCGCGACCAGTCCTTTTTATTAAACACCAATCGCCTGATATTAATTGTTTTACAGGTAGCGATTATCGGTATTATCGCAGTCGGGGTTACTCAGGTCATTATTACCACCGGGATTGACCTCTCCTCCGGTTCGGTGATCGCGCTCGCCGCCGTGGTGGCGGCGAGCCTCGCGCAAACCTCCGACAGCCTGTCGCCGATGTTCCCGTCGCTGGTCAATATGCCGGCGATAATCCCGATTGGCGCCGGCATCGGCGTCGGTCTTCTGTGCGGCTTAACCAACGGTTTTCTGGTGACCCGCACCGGCATCCCGCCGTTTATTGCCACCCTGGGGATGATGGTGTCGGCGCGCGGTCTGGCGCAGTATTACACTCAGGGCAACCCGATTAGCTTCTTATCCGACAGCTTCACCGCCATCGGTCAGGGCGCGATGCCGGTGATTATTTTCTTCGTCGTTGCTGCGGTCTTCCACATCGCCCTGAAGCATACCCGCTACGGTAAATACGTTTATGCTATCGGCGGCAATATGACCTCGGCGAAGGTCTCCGGTATCAACGTGAATAAATACCTGGTGATCGTCTATACCATCGCCGGGGCGCTCTCCGGCCTTGCAGGCGTAGTGCTGGCGGCGCGCGTCAGCAGCGGCCAGTCGAGCATGGGAATGTCCTACGAGCTGGATGCGATCGCCGCGGCGGTTATCGGCGGCAGCAGCCTGATGGGCGGGGTAGGGCGCATCACCGGCACTTTAATCGGCGCCATGATCCTCGGCCTGATTAAGAGCGGGTTTACCTTTGTCGGCGTTGACGCCTACGTGCAGGATATTATCAAAGGCATCATTATCGTCGCGGCGGTGACTATCGATATGCGCCGCAACCGCAAAAAGCATTGATCGGCAATAGCCCACGGCCCTGGCTGGCGTGGGCTGTATCGCGTTTTACGTCGCGCTGCGAGCGGGCAGCTCATCGGCGGCAAGGCGTAAACTGTTGAGCAGCACGTTAGCCCCTTTCTCGGCCCACGCGGGCAGAATATTTTCCGCCTCGTTGTGGCTAATTCCCTTCTCGCAGGGAATGAAAATCATGCTAGCGGGCGCGACCTTGCTGATATAGCAGGTATCGTGACCGGCGCCGGAGACCATGGTTCGCGCGCTATAGCCCAGTTCGTCCGCCGCTCGCTGGCTGCGCGCCAGACACTCGCGATCAAAAGCAATGGGCGCATAATCAAAAATGCGCTCGACGTTTGCCGCCACGCCGCGCGCCGCCAGCGCTTCAGCGGCACGATGCAGCGCCCGTTCCATGGCTTCCAGCGCCGGGGATTGCGGATGACGAAATTCGACGCTGCACGCCACGCCTCCCGGTACTACGTTGCGCGATCCCGGAATGACCTGCGCCATCCCGATAGTCGCGCGCCCGTCTGGATTATGGGCGATGCCGATTTGCTCCACCGCCAGCGCCAGCTCGGCGAAGGCGGTCAGCGCGTCGCGGCGGCTGCCCATCGGCGTGGTTCCGGCGTGGGCGGAAAAGCCCTCCAGGGTGACGTTGAACCAGCGCTGGCCCATTGCCGCGTGAACGAGGCCGATATCAACGCCTTCTTCTTCCAGAATCGGCCCCTGTTCGATATGCACTTCGTAGCAGGCGTGGAGCGGGCAGGCGGCGGCAGGACGCTCCCCGCGATAGCCGATAGCCTCCAGCGCCTCGCCGACGCTGATGCCGTCGCGATCTTCGCGGGCGAGCGCGAAGGACTCGCTAAACTGCCCGGCCCAGACGCCGGACGCCAGCATCGCCGGGGCAAAGCGCGCCCCTTCTTCGTTGGTCCAGTTCACCAGCACGATATCGCGTTCGGTCGCAATGCCGCGGTCGTTCAACGTGCGCAGCGCCTCCAGCCCGGCGAGGACGCCGTAAATGCCGTCATAGCGGCCGCCGAGCGGTTGGGAATCGACGTGCGAACCGGTCAACACCGGGGGCAGATGCGAATGTTTACCGCGGCGGCGAATAAACATATTCCCCATACTGTCGACTTCGCAGGGGAAGCCAGCTTCACGCGCCCACTGGCGCAGCAGATTGCGTGCCTGGCGGTCCTCTTCGCTAAGCGCCAGTCGGGTCACGCCGCCCGCCGGCGTGGCGCCGAGCTGCGCCATCTCGTTGAGCGTCGACCACAGACGTGCGCCGTTGACGGTTATCATGGCTTATCCTTTTTCACGCGATAGCGGAAGTCGCAGCACTTTCCGCCCTGCATAATGGTGGTGGTACGGGTCAGCTCCACATCCGGGGCATAGCCGACGATAAACTTATCGTCGCGGGCGCAGGAGAGCAGATGGCCAATTTCGCCGAGGCCCATTTCGTGGTACATCTCGGCGTAGCGGCAGCGGTTCACGTTGTAGTTATACTGCTGGTCGTCGGCGTCCAGTACCTTGACCTCCAGGGCGTTATCTTTTTCCCACAGGTACTGCAGCGCGACAAAGCTGCGAATATCCGCGCCGTTCGGCTCCTGGCGGGCAAAGGCTTTCCCCGCCTCAATCGCAGCGTTTTCAATCGCTTCGCCGATGACCGCCTGGGCGCGAGCCTTACCTATCTCCCGCACCAGGATGTCGTAAATCGGCTTGATTATTTCTGCTTCAATTTTGCGGCGGGCGAGAATGCCCAGCTCGTTATTATCACTCATCACATTGCCTCACTGCGTTACTTCGTTGTTGCGCCGCCGAGTACGGTTTGCGGCTGCCATTTGCCGTCGACGACTTTATAAACGGTAAAGGTTGGCGATTTCAGGTTGCCCTCTTTATCAAAGGCGATTTGTCCGGTCACGCCGGCGTAGTTAATGGCGCGCAGGGCGGGCAGATAGTCGGCGGGATCGACGGAGTCGGCTTTTTCCATCGCCGCGACCAGCACGCGGGTAGCGTCATAGGCGAACGGCGCGTGCAGTTCGATATGGGTGTGATAGCGTGACTGGTAGGCCTGCTCGAAGGCTTTACCGCCCGGCATCCGCTCAACCGGCAGTCCCGGCTCCAGCGCCACCACGCCGTCGCCCTCTTTTTGCGCCAACTGGAGGAAGGTCTGGCTAACGAAGCCGCCTGCGCCCATCAGGGTGGCATTCATGCCCAGCTGTTTGATGCGGCGCGCCAGCGGGGCGGCCTGACTATCGACGCCGCCGAAGAAAATCAGGTCGGCGTTTTTGCTGCGGATGGCGGTCAGGACGGCGCTGAAATCGACGGTTTTGTCATCGACATACTGACGGTCAACGATTTTGATACCCTGCGCTTCCAGCGACTTAATAAACTCATCCGCCAGCCCCTGGCCGAAGGCGGTACGGTCATCAATAACCGCAATGCGTTTGGCCTTCAGGGTTTGTACCGCGTACTGTCCGGCAAACTGTCCGCCGTCATCGTCGTGGCCCATCACGCGGAAGCTGGTGTCGAAACCCTGTTTGGTGTAGGCGTGCCCGGTGGCGACCGGCGCGACCTGGGCGATGCCCGCATCGTGGTAAACCCGCGCAGCGGGAATGCTGGTGCCGGTGTTCCAGTGGCCGACGACGCCCGCGACGCCGCTATCCACCAGACGCTGGGCGACGGCGACGGCGGTGCGTGGGTCGGACTGATCGTCTTCCGATTGCAGCTTGAAGGTCACCGCCTTGCCGCCGATGGTCGGGTGCTGCTTGTTGATATCGTCAATCGCCAGCTGCGCGCCGTTTTCCAGATCCTTGCCGATACGCGCGGAAGGGCCGGTGAGCGGGCCTGCCAGGCCGATAATGACGGTTTCGCTGGCCGCGGACCACGCGGCGGATGAGGCAAAACCACTGAGCAGAATAGCGGCGCTGAGCGCGCTGATTTTTACGGTTTTCATTGTTTTTCCCTGATGCTGGTTGGTGTGTTAAACGGGCATTTCGCCCAAATAAATCTGTGCAATACGATCGTCGGCCAGCAGCGTTTGCGACTGACCGCGTTCGACGATGCTGCCGCTGTCCATCACCCAGGCGCTGTCGGTCGCCTCCAGCGCCAGGCGTGCGTTCTGCTCGATCAGCAACAGCGCGACGCCGCGCTGGCGCAGGGTGGCGATAACGCGAAAAATGTTCTCGACCATCAGCGGCGCCAGGCCCATTGACGGCTCGTCGAGGATCAGCAGGCGCGGCTGGCTGAGCAGGGCGCGATTGAGCGCCAGCAGCTGCTGTTCGCCGCCGGAGAGCAGCCCCGCCAGCTGATGCTGGCGTTCGGCGAGGCGCGGGAAATTAGCGAAGATGGCGCGCATCTCCTGTTTTACCGCCGCCGCGTCGCGTCGTAGCCAGGCGCCCATTTGCAGGTTTTCCAGCACCGTCATGCGCGCAAAGATGCCGCGTCCTTCCGGCACCATCACGAGTCCTTCGCGCAGCAGGGATTCGGCCCGGCGTTTGCGTATCGGTTTGCCGTTAAACAGAATTTCGCCGCTAAAGGGTTCCAGCCCGGTAATGGCGCGGACGGTGGAGCTTTTGCCCGCGCCGTTGGCGCCGATAAGCGTGGTCTGCTCGCTCTCTTTCACGCTGAATGAGACGTCGCGCACCGCCTGGATGCCGCCGTAGTGGACGCTAAGCTGGTTAACGGTTAATAAATCAGACATGGGCGCTGCCTCCCAGCCAGGCGGCGATCACCGCCGGATCGCGGCGTACGCTATCCGGCGTGCCGCTGGTTAACGTTTTGCCGTAATCCAGCACCATCAGGCGATCGCAGATCCCCATCACCAGCTTGACGTCATGCTCAATCATCAGCAGCGTTTTGCCGTCGTCGCGAATACGCAGCAGCAGTTCGCCAAGGGCCATCTTCTCGGCGGCGTTCATCCCGGCCGCTGGTTCATCCAGCGCTAACAGGCGCGGATCGGTCGCCAGCGCGCGGGCGATCTCCAGCCGCCGCTGGTGGCCGTAGGCGAGGTCGCAGGCGCGGTAGTGGGCGAACTGCGCGATACCGGTATAATCCAGCAGGTGCCAGGCCAGCTCGCGGGTTTGCGCTTCCTCGGCGCGGGCGCGTTTATGGCGGGAGAGCGCGGCCCACAGGCCATTACGGGTGCGCACGTGGCGGCCCACCATTACATTCTCCAGCACCGACATGTCGTTAAACAGCCGCACGTTCTGAAAAGTGCGGGCGATCCCTGCGGCGGTCACTTTCTCAATATTCTTCGGAAAATAGGCTTCGCCGCCGATAGCGAACTCGCCGCTGTCCGCCGGGTAAAGCCCGGTAATCAGATTAAAACAGGTGGTTTTTCCCGCGCCGTTGGGGCCAATCAGGCCGTAGATTTCGCCCTCGTTGATGCTCAGCGATACGTTGTCGACCGCCGTCAGACCGCCGAAACGCTTGGTCATATGGCGTACGCTTAACAGGCTCATGCTTTTGCTCCTTGATGTCGCGCGGGCCAGATGCCCTGCGGGCGCAGCAGCATGACCAGCACCAGCGCCAGACCGTAGAACAGCTGGCGCAATACTTCCGGGTCAATCAGCACTTCGCCAAACAGCGCCTGCTGTACCGGCGCCGCCTGGCTGCGCAGCAGCTCCGGCAGCGCGGTCAGCAGCACCGCGCCGAGGATCACGCCGGGGATGTGCCCCATCCCGCCCAGCACCACCATCGCCAGGACCGCAATCGACTCCTGCAGGGTAAAGGATTCCGGCGAAACAAAGCCCTGAAATGCGCCGAACAGCGCACCCGCCACGCCGCCGAATGAGGCGCCGATAGCGAATGCCAGCAGTTTGTAGTTACGCAGGTTGATGCCCATCGCGCGGGCGACGTCTTCGTCCTCGCGGATGGCGTGCCAGGCCCGACCAATGCGTGAATGCTGTAGCCGCAGGCAGACGAAAATAATCGCCACGATCGCCAGCATCAGCAGGTAGTACCACAGCCACAGCGCCGGGACTTTAAAGCCAAACCAGTGATAGACGCCGCTAAACTTGAGGCCGAACAGATTCAGCGAATCGACCCCGGAAATGCCTTTTGCGCCGTTGGTGATGTTGACCGGACGGTCGAGGTTGCGCATCAGGATGCGAATAATTTCACCGAACCCGAGGGTGACGATGGCCAGATAGTCGCCGCGCAGCTTGAGCGTCGGCGCGCCCAGCACGATACCGCAGCCTGCCGCCACCAGCGCGGCGAGCGGAATAATCACCAGCCAGGAGGTGTGCAGGCCGTCCGGAAACCAGCTATTTAAAATCGGGAAGACGTCCAGCAGATGCGGCGAGGCCAGCAGCGCCGCCAGATACGCGCCGACGGCGTAAAAGGCGATAAAGCCCATATCCAGCAGGCCGGTGTAGCCGACCACAATATTCAGCCCCAGCGCCAGCATAACGTAGAGCAGGGCGAAGTCGATGACTCGCACCCAGTAGTTGCCGCCGAGCTGGCTGGCGACCATCGGCGCGACCAGCAGCGCGCAGACCAACAGGGTCATCCCGGACCAGAAGCGGCGGGAGACGACAGGCGTATCGAGTTGTGCCGTTGTCATGATTTTTCTCCTAAGCCCGGTGCGCGACGCGTTCGCCGAGCAAACCGGCCGGGCGGAAGACCAGCACCAGGATCAGCACCATAAAGGCGAAGATATCCTGGTAGTTGCTGCCGAAGACGCCGTGGGTCAGGTCCCCGAGATAGCCTGCGCCAAGAGATTCGATAAGGCCCAGCAGCAGGCCGCCGATCATCGCGCCGCGAATATTACCGATGCCGCCGAGTACCGCGGCGGTAAAGGCTTTAATGCCGGGCAGAAAGCCCATGGAGAAGCTGGCATTGCCGTAGTTGCTGGCCATCATGACGCCAGCGAGCGCGGCGAATATGCCGCCGATGGCGAAAGTGAGGGCGATAATTGCGTTAGGGTTAACGCCCATTAGCGTGGCGATACGCGGATTTTCCGCTACCGCGCGCATACCGCGACCTAAACGGGTGTACTCCACCAGCAGCCACAGGCCAAGCATCACCGCGAAGGCCAGCGCGACGGTGACGATACCGGTGACGGTAACGAGAGCCGGCGGATGCGCTGCGCTGCCGTGGGTCACGGCGATGGCATCCATTGACAGGATCTGCGGGAACATCAGCGGATTACGCGACCAGACGATCATTGCCACGGTTTGCAGCAGTACCGAGACGCCGATCCCGGAGATCAGCGGCGCCAGGCGCGGGGCGTTACGCAGGCGGCGGTAGGCAAAGCGTTCGACCGCCATCGCCAGCAGGGCGCAGACCGCCATGGCCAGCAGCAGCGCCAGCCCCAGCTGCGCCAGTGGCGGCAAAGTGGGGAAATGGGCGTTCAGCGCGTGCATCCCGGAAAGCGTGGTCAACGCGCCGACCATCAGAATATCGCCGTGGGCAAAGTTAATAATGCGCAGGATGCCGTACACCATGGTGTAGCCGAGCGCGATCAGGGCGTAGATGCTGCCGAGCATGACCCCGTTGATGATTTGTTGTATGAGTGTGTCCAACTGATTGTTCCGACAAGATGCTCAAATAATAGCTACCATCCAACAAATGAATTAGATTGTAAAATACGCATATATTCTTTCTTATTATAAATGTGTGGTTAACTATCTTTATGATTTTAAATATAATTAAATAATGCATCGGATAGCGAAATGCGCTAAGAAAATCAACATATGAAAAAAACAGAACAATCAGAGGGGCCGGTTAGCTGGTCGGAGAGTACGTTGGCCAACGATCCCCCGCTGCGGGCGGTGCGCGCCTTCGAGGCGATCGCACGCCTCGGCAGCGTAACCCTGGCGGCGCAGGAGCTGGCGATATCGCCCTCGGCGGTCAGCCATCAGCTCAAAGTGCTGGAAGGCTATTTGCAGATCCCGCTCACCGCACGTCAGGGGCGACGGCTGACCCTCAGCCAGCAGGGGCGGGAGTATTACCGCTCGATCCGCGCGGCGTTTAACGTGCTGCGTCAGGCCACTGAGCACCTGGTCGATCAGGTGCAAACCCAGCAGGTGACGATCAGCCTGATCCCGCTGTTTGGCATGGGCTGGTTTATTCCCCGGCTGCCGTCATTCGTGCACGCGAATCCGCATACCGAAATCAACGTGGTTTACGCCAACCACCGCAACTATCTTAGCGACGCTTCCGATATGTCGATCCGCTTTGGCAACGGTCACTGGGTTGGCTATCAAAGCGAAAAGCTGATCTCCGGCAGAATGGTTCCGGTATGCAGTCAGGCTTTTCTCCGCCTCCATGGGCATATTGATACCCCGGAACAGCTGTTACAGATGCCGCTGCTGCATGATGAGGAGCGCACCACGTGGAACCAGTGGTTTGTGCAGCAGGGAGTGAAGCGCCCGCCGCGATCGACCGGGCCGATGTTTGAGGATGGTCTGCTAACCCTGGCGGGCGTACAGGCCGGGCTGGGCTGTGCGCTAATGCGCGAGCCGCTGATCGCTCCCTATCTGAAGAGCGGCGAGCTGGTGAAAATCTTCGATGCGGCAATAGATGATGGCCGGGATTATTATCTCTGCGTGCGCCAGGATAGCGAGATGACCCCCAATGGCAAACTATTACAAAGCTGGCTTCGTCAGCAGGCCTTCGGCTGATATTTACTTAAGAATTTACTTAATCCAGCTCACACTTTTGTCCGGTCATCATTGAATTCATCAAAGGCCGCTTAGATAATCCGCCGAAATAACCCATTTTTATGATGGCGTGCTACTGCGAAAGCAGGCAAGACCAAAATAGAAATGCTCTCCCGCCAAGGGGAGCGTCTCTGTTTTGGTCTTTTTTTTTGCCCCAACACCAGGGAACACTATGAACTATAAAGAAACAGCAGACAAAATCCTCCACGCGGTGGGCGGTGCGGAGAACATCCGTATGCTCACCCATTGCGCGACCCGGCTGCGCATGGAGTTCAACGACCGCGCAAAGGTTAACGATGCGCAGATTGGCGCCCTCCCCGGCGTGATCAGCGTAGTGGAGAAGGGCGGCCAGTTCCAGATAGTTATCGGCAATGAGGTGCAGCAGGTTTATCGCCTGCTCAATAAGGCGCTGCCGGAGAAAAAAGGCCCTGCAGGCGGCGATAAAAACGCGAAGCCGGCCGGCATCGTCGCCCGGATTATCAGCGTTATTTCGACCACCTTTACCCCGGTGATCCCGGCGATTACCGGCGCGGGGATGATTAAAGCGCTGCTGGCCATTCTCAAGCTCACCGGGGTGATTAGCGAAACCAGCTCGACGTATCAGTTGCTGAATATTATTGCCGACGCCGCCTTCTTCTTCCTGCCGGTGCTGCTGGCCTACGGCGCATCGCTGAAGTTTGAATGCAACCCGATTCTGGCGATGACCCTCGCGGGCGTGCTGCTGCATCCGGGCATCGGCCAGATGCTGGCGGCCGGTAAAGCGGTGGATTTTGTCGGCATCAACGTCCTGCTTTCCGATTACGCCGGTTCGGTGCTGCCGATTATTCTGACCGTGTGGCTGATGTCGTGGGTGGAGCGCTTCGCCGAAAAAGTGTCGCCATCGATTATCAAGTTTTTCGTTAAGCCGATGCTGATTCTGCTGATTACCGCGCCGCTGGCGCTGGTGGTGGTCGGCCCGGCGGGCATTTTGCTTAACGACCTGGTGGCCGCGGGGGCGGGCGCTATCGACCGCCACGCCAGCTGGTTAATCCCGATGCTGATGGGCACCCTGCAGCCCTTCCTGATCATTACCGGCACCGCCTGGGCGATGACGCCGATCGCCACCGGTCAGCTGAGTAAAAGCGGTTACGAGATGATTAACGGCCCGGGGATGCTGGCCTCAAACGTGGCGATGGGCGCGGCGACGCTGTGCGTGGCGCTGAAAACCAAAAATAGCAACCTGCGCCAGCTGGCCTCCTCGTCGGGATTTACCGCACTGCTGGGGATCACCGAACCGGCGCTGTACGGGGTGCTGCTCAAGTTCCGCCGCGTGCTGATTGCCGCGATGATCGGCGGCGGCTGCGCCGGGGTCTATGCCGGGGTGAGCGGGCTGGTGCGCTACGCGTTTGTCTCGCCAGGCCTCGCGGCGCTACCGGCGTTTATCGGTGAAAACCCGATGAACATCGTTCATGCGCTGGTGACCTGCGCGATTTCCATCGTGGTGACCTTTACCCTGACCTGGTTTCTCGCCTTCAAAGATGTTCCTGAGGAACAAGAAGCGGTGGACGAAGCGCCGCAGCCTGCGGCGAGCGCTAAAATCGAGGGGGAGACGGAAGTATTAAGCCCGCTGCGCGGTCAGGTGGTGGCGCTCAGTGAAGTGAATGACGACGTCTTTTCCGGCGGTCTGTTGGGCGAGGGGCTGGCGATTCGTCCCGAAGAGGGAGTACTGCGCGCGCCGTTTAGCGGCACGGTGATGATGTTCCTGCCCTCCTGCCACGCCGTTGGCCTGCAGAGCGACAGCGGGGTTGAGCTGCTGATCCATATCGGTATTGATACCGTCAATCTTAACGGCCAGCACTTTAGCTCATCGCTGAAGGTGGGAGATAGGGTGGAGGCGGGGCAGGTGCTGATCCGCTTTGATATTCCCGCCATCGAACAGGCCGGATACGACCTGATTACGCCAGTCATTGTGGTCAACGGCGATGGGCAGCACGCTCTGCGCTTTACCGACGCCGCCCGGGTGGATTACGGCGAGACGCTGATGGTGCAATCCGTTAAGGAGGCGCAGGCATGATTTATCAACAGCAGGCCCGGTTCCCGGACGGTTTTCTGTGGGGCGCGTCCACCTCAGCCTATCAGGTTGAGGGCGCGTGGAATGAAGACGGTAAAGGACCGTCGGTAGTCGACATGCTTAGCCATCCGCCGGGAACGGCGGACTTCCGCATCGCCAGCGACCACTATCATCACGTGGAGGAGGACGTCGCGCTGATGGCGCAGATGGGGCTGAAGGCCTACCGTTTTTCGGTGGCCTGGTCGCGGGTGATACCTGACGGCGATGGCCCGGTGAATCCGGATGGGCTGGCCTTTTATCACCGCCTGATCGACGCCCTGACGCGCCACGGGATCACCCCCATCGTGACGCTCTACCACTTCGACCTGCCGTGGGCGCTGGAGCTAAAAGGCGGCTGGCTGAACCGCAAAACCGGGGAGGCATTCGTGCGCTATGCCAGGCTGCTGTTCAGCGAGTTTGCCGCCAAAGTTCCGCTCTGGCTGACCATCAACGAACAGAACACCATGATTCTGCATCCCGGCGCGATTGGCGTGCCCGCCGATCGTGAACTGCCGGATAAGAAGGCGCTGTACCAGCAGAATCATCATATGATGCTGGCCCAGGCGCAGATCTTCGCCCTGTGCCACCGTGAGTTCCCCGGGCTGCGCATCGGCCCGGCGATAAACACCACGTCGATGTACGCCGAAAGCTGTAAGCCGGAGGACGCCATCGCCGCGCATAACTGGGAGACGCTGCGCTGCTGGAGCTTTCTGGATGTTGCGGTGCATGGGCGCTACAACGCCCTGGCGTGGGCCTATATGCAGGATCGCGGCCTCGCGCCGAATCGGCAGCCGGAGGATGCGCTGATTTTGCAGCAGGGGAGGCCGGACTTTATCGCCATTAATTACTACTCGACCGCCACCATTGCCGCCTGCCGGGGCGACGGCGGGGACGTTGCGCCCCGCGCGGGCGATCAGCAAATTATGCTGGGCGAAGAGGGGGTTTATCGTCCGGCGGAAAATCCATGGGTCGGCAAAACCCCCTACGGCTGGGTGGTCGACCCGGTAGGGCTGCGTCTGACGCTGCGTAAAGTGTGCGAGCGCTATGGTCTGCCGATTCTGATTAGCGAAAACGGGATGGGCGCGCCGGACAAGCTGGAGCCTGACGGGACGGTGAATGACGACTATCGCATCGCCTTCCTCGACGCGCATATCGCACAGATGCGGCTGGCGATTGCCGACGGCGTCGAGCTGATGGGCTACTGTCCGTGGGCGGCGATTGACGTGGTCAGCACCCATCAGGGATACGCCAAGCGCTACGGTTTTATTTATGTCGATCGCGGCGAGGATGACCTGAAGCGGCTGCAAAGGATCCGCAAACGCAGCTTCTGGTGGTATAAGGATGTCATCGCGCAAAACGGCAACCACGACGAGTCGCAGAGATGATTGTTCAGAAGGTGCTCAATAATAGCCTCGTGCTCTCGATGGACGACGATAACAGGGAGGTTATCGTCATGGGGAAAGGCATTGGTTTCAATAGCAGGCCCGGCGATGCAATCGCCCCGGAGAAGATAGAGAAGCTATTCGTAACCCAGGCGCTCGGCGCGCGCAGCGGCTATCTTGAGGCGCTCTCCGCCATTCCGGATGAGGTCATTGAGATGGCCGCAATGATTATTTCCCGCGCCAATATGCAGCTCGCCAGCAAAGTCCGCGAGCAGATTTTCTTTACCCTCGCCGACCATCTGACTTTCGCCATCGAGCGCAGCCGCAAAGGTATCGCTATTCAGAACCGCCTGCTGCCGGAAGTCAGGCGCTTTTATCCGCAGCAGTTCCGCGTCGCCAGTGAGGCGGTGACGATTATTCGCCAGCAGTACGGGATTGAACTGCCGGAGGAGGAAGCCGGGAATATCGCCTTTCATCTGGTTAACGGCCAGAGCGAGGGCGACGACGTAGCGCAGACCATGCAGTCGGTGAAAATGCTGAAGGATATTTTTAATCTCGTGCAGTACCACTTTAAGCAGCAGATAGACACCGAATCGATAAACTACTCGCGCTTTCTGGTCCATATGCAGTTTTTCCTCCAGCGTTTACAGGAGGGGGAGCTGGA
This sequence comes from Klebsiella sp. CN_Kp066, assembly GCF_040065135.1. Lineage (NCBI taxonomy): Bacteria > Pseudomonadati > Pseudomonadota > Gammaproteobacteria > Enterobacterales > Enterobacteriaceae > Klebsiella > Klebsiella sp. CN_Kp066. Next base: position 20,016 of record NZ_JBEAIU010000001.1, read on the forward strand.
CGGCGCGCGGGACAGCTTTCTGCTGGTGCAGGTGATTAAGGCGTATCCGGACGCTTACCGCTGCGCGCTGCTAATCCGCGATTACGTCAAAGCCCAGCTCGATATCACCCTCGGCGGCAACGAGCTGCTGTGGCTCACCGTTCATCTGGTGCGGATCGCGGGGCTGGATGCGTGAATCACCGATGCCGAAACTGCAGCGTCGCCGGCAGGTAGCGCTGTAGCGGTTCAGGCGTGTTGCCCTCGATCAGCTGACTGATTAAATCGTAGCAGTGCCAGGCCAGCTGGCGGTTATCCTGCTGTACGGTATCAATACGCAGCGACAGCGAATCGTAGAGATAGTGATCGTCAAAGCTCGCCAGGTGGATGTCGGAGTCGAGCAAATGGTGCTGGCTCATATAGCGCAGCACCCCTTCCAGCAGCCCGCAGGCGGCGGTAAATAGCGCCTTTGGCGGCCTTCCCAGACGCGCGCAGAGGGCGGCGAACATCTCATAGCCGGAGCTGGGATGGTAGTTGCCGTTGATCACCCACTCCGGGCGCAATTCAATACCCGCCTGGGCCAGACCCTGCGTAAACCCGGCCAGACGATCGCGGGAGGGCGACAGACGCGGCTGACCGCCTAAAAACCAGAACTCATCGCTATGCTGAGGCGCGATGCGGGAAATCAGCTCCGTCGTTGGGGTAATCGAATCGGTCATCACCAGCGGCAGCGCGCTTTCATTAGGACAGCGGTCAAACAGCACCACCGGCAGCTGTTCGCTGAGCTTCAGGTAGTCGGCATCGTTGTGCATACAGGAGGCGACGATCAGACCGTCAACCTGGCGGGCAATCATGTTATTGACCACCATGCTCTCCTGACCGGGGTTTTCATCGGTACAGGAGATCAGCAGCTGGACGCCCGCTTCGCGGCACAGCATCTCCAGCTCATGGGAAAAGACCGCAAAGCCGTAGTTGGTGATTTCCGGCACCACCAGGCCGATGGTGTGGCTACGGTTGTCGCGCAGCGAGCGGGCGTGGATGCTCGGCTGATAGTGCTGCTCGCGGGCAATCGCCAGCACGCGCTCGCGCGTTTCCTGCGCCACGCGCAGCTCTTTGCCACGACCGTTCAGCACCAGGCTGGCGGTCGCTTTGGAAACGCCCGCCAGTTCGGCGATATCTTTAATGGTTACGCGTTTGGTTTTCATTACGACGCCATGAGCCTGAAAGCAAAACGCTTATTCTACCATGCATGTTCGCAGCGGCCAGTAGCAGAATGCGTCCGGCGCGCTGCCGGAGAAAATCAGCTGCGCCGGATAAGCCGGGAAGCAGCGGCTGCTCATCACCCCTTCGCCGTCGTTGATGAAAATCTCCACGCTCGACCGGTCGATGAAAATCCGCAGCGAACGGACCTCGCCGCGCCAGTAACGATAGTGCATCTCGTCGCCGGCGAGGCTGCGTCGCGCCAGGCGAATCCCGCGGGTATCGCGCTCAAGGGTCAACGCGCCGCCGAAATCGAGGCTTAACGTATCGTTCCGGGCGGTTTGCAGGGCGATTTCCATCGGCGCCAGCGGCAGGGCGTTCCCCAGCCAGCCGTGCGCTTCGCCGCGCAAAGCGGTCAGCTCGCACAGCGGACGCTGGTAGAGCTGACCGTCGATCAACTCCAGCTCACGCAGGCAGGTCATCTGATGGATCCAGCCGTTGGCAAGAGTCGGCTGAAGCATCTCTTCGCCGTCCGGCACGCCCATCCAGCCGACCAGCAGACGGCGGCCATCGCGGGTTTGCATGGTTTGCGGGGCATAAAACTCAAACCCGGCGTCCAGTTCGTGCAGCTCGCGGTGGCTGAAAGCGGCGCGGTCGTAGTCGAAACCACCGGCCATCCATACCGCCGGATAGGTATTGAGGAAGCGCTCTTCTTCGCGAGCCATCCCCTGCGGGCAGCAGATCAGAATATGCTGGTCGCCGAGCGGAAACAGATCCGGGCACTCCCACATATAACCGGCGTCGTCGAGGCCATTGAGGCCGTAGCCGGCGATTTCGCCCTCATTCGTCCACTGATGGAGGTCTGCGGAGCTGAACAGCAGCACCTTGCCGCGCTTTTGCCGATCCTGCGCGCCCAGTACCATGTACCAGCGTCCTTCGTGCCGCCAGACTTTCGGGTCGCGTACGTGGCCGGTGTAGCCCTCCGGCAGGGGCAGGACCGGGCCAATTTTGCGGAAGGTGCCGTCGGCGTTTTCCGTTGCCAGGCACTGCCAGGCGGTTCGGCCGCCATCGGCAAACTTCACGTTGCCGGTATAGCACAGGGTGAGCGTACCGTTGTTATCCACCGCGCTGCCGGAGTAGCAGCCGTTACGGTCATACTCTTCGTCCGGCATCAGCGCAATCGGCTCATGCTGCCAGTGCAGCAAATCGGCGGAGCTCCAGTGCCCCCAGCACTTAAATTTATGATCGCAGGCGAGCGGGTTCCACTGATAAAACAGGTGATAGCGTCCGGCAAATTCGACAAAGCCGTTGGGGTCGTTCATCAGCCCGGTAACTGGCGCATGGTGCCAGCGCGGATAGTGACTATCGGCCAGCGCGCCCGGCTGGCCCTGCATAACGGCCTGCAAAATCGCAGGCAGCCGTGATGGAAGTGACATTATTCAGCGTCCGTTTTGTATTTCAGCACCAGGGAAACCGTAAAGGCGACGCCAAAGGCGATAACCATTCCGATAATGTAGTTCAGCAGCGAGCTGGCCTGCACGATGGCCATGCCGGGGATCGCCGTCAGGCCTACCGCGGTCATGTAGACGTGCATGGATACTACCCACGCGCCGCCCGCCGCGCCGCCGATCAGCGCCGCGATAAACGGCTTCACAAAGCGCAGGTTGATACCAAAAATCGCCGCCTCGGTGATGCCCAGCATGGCGGAAAACGCTGAGGGCAGCGTGATGGCTTTAATTTTTGCGTCTTTGGTTTTGAACCACACCGCCAGGCAGGCGCCACCCTGAGCGACGTTAGCCATCGCCCAAATCGGCAGCAGGAAGTTGACGCCGATGGAGGGATTGCCGAGGAGTCCGGCTTCGATGGCGTGGAAGCTGTGGTGAATACCGGTAATGACGATAACCGAATAGAGACCGCCAAACAGCAGACCAGCTAGCCAGCCGGCGTGGCTAATCAGGGTGCTGAGGACAAACGAAATACCGTCGCCGAGCGCGCGACCGGCCGGGCCGATAATCAGCAGGGCGATAAAACCGGAAATAATCACCGTCAGGAACGGCGTCAGTATCAGGTCCAGGGCATCGGGGATCGCGCGGCGCAGCTGCTTTTCAACGATGCTCATAAACCAGACCGCCAGCAGCACCGGGAACACCGTACCCTGATAGCCGATCATGGCGATTTCGAGGCCGAAGAAGTTCATGGTATGGAAACCGGCGGCGACTCCCCAGGCGTTCGTCAGCGCCGGGTGGGTCAGAATGCCGCCGAGCGTTGCGCCGAGATAGGGGTTACCGCCGAATTCGCGGGCGGCGGTAAAGCCAATCAGAATCGGTAGAATGATAAACGCCGCCGAGCTGCACATATCCAGCATGATGTAGATGGCGTTGCCTGGGTCAACCCAGCCGTAGGTTTTGACCATTCCCAGCAGGCCCATCAGCAGACCGGAGGCGACGATGGCCGGGATAATCGGCACGAAGATGTTTGACAGCAGGCGGGCGATGCGCTGGAACGGGTTAAGCTTTTTCGCCGCGATGTCGGCGGCTTCCGATTTACTGGACTCGCTAATACCTGCCGCCTGAATAAAAGCGGCATAGACTTTATTCACCACCCCGGTGCCGAAAATAATCTGCATCTGCCCGGCATTACGAAAGCAGCCCTTAACCCCTTCAATTTTGCCGATGGCCTGCTGGTCAGCCAGCGCGTCATCAACCAGCACCAGGCGCAGACGCGTGGCGCAGTGCGCGGCGCTGGCGATATTTTCCTTGCCTCCCAGAAGCGGAAGCAGCGAGCGGGAAATCTGTTCAAAATCCATAGTACCCTCTGAATGCGTAAACATTTTCGTGTTGTCGTCCCGTGTTCACGGGGGCGCAGTTTCTGCGTCGTTATTGTGTCCGGGGCGACGAAGGCGTTTTGCCGCCCCGGCGGTTCCTGTCGTCTGATGTAACCGTCAGAACCAGGTTTCCATCTGCATACCGAACGACCATTCGCCGCCCGAGTTAAAACCGTTGCTGCCCAGCGCGTCATCGCTGGCGTAATTATTCAGTTTTTTGCTCCAGTCCATCCAGGAGGTGTAGAAACGAATCTCCGGACGACTGAAGAAATCACCGATGCTGCCGACCTTAAAGGTTGGAGCGAAGGTGAGCTTGTAGAAGCTACCGTTCACCGCATGACGATCGTTATAACCTTCGGGTTTGAGATCCATATACTGGTAGCTGCCTTCGTAGGCGAGGGCGAAGTTCTGATTGATCTCCTGGATCAGGCGCATGTTGAATGTTGCCCACTGGTAGCTATCGCCATCGACATAGCGGTCTTTGCTGCTTTGCGCCAGGATCGCCGGGGCGATAGACCAGTTTTTGCCGATCGGCGTGGTACCGTAGCTGGCAATGCGCCATGTGTCGGCCCCCGAACGAAGGGCGCCGTCAGAGCCGATACCTTTAACCTCTGCGCCCAGGCCGTGACCGTAGAGCAGGGCGGTTTTGCTGCTACCGTCGCGCAGGCCGTAGAAACTGTCGTTATGCAGGCCGAGCAGCGCGTGTACGCCGGTATTTGCCGCATCGCCTTTCACCAGATTGCCGTTGGTATCTTTACGCTCGTCGTTATCTTTCGCCCGCAGACCGCTGACCATCATCTGCAGCGGACCGGCGAAGTGGTTCATGGTGAGGATATAGTTCTGCACGCTGTTGCTGGAATCATCGATGTCGCCGAAGTTACGCCCGTAAAGGGAGAAATTACTGCGCAGGCTGTCGTTCCACTTCACGTCGTAGATACCGCCGCCGGTACCGGCGAGAAACACGACGTCAGAGTCGATCCAGTGAATATCAAAGTTGTCGCGGTCAAAACGTTTCCCGGCCCACAGGGTGGAGCCTTTAAACGGCCCGGCGAACGTAGGCAGGTTACCCAGTTCGACAAAGGCCTGACGAACGTTCAGATCGCTGGTGCTTGCCGTCCAGTCGTTATAAGTGGTTTGCCCGTCGGCGACCATCACTTTGAAGCGGGTGGTGGCCCCGTTATCCAGGGTCTGCTTATGTTCAAGATTCATTTCAACATAGGTATCGGCCTGGTTTCCCAGACGGCCGATTGCTCCGCCGGTTTCCCCCGCTGGCGTCATGTAGGCTCCGGATTTGGTGCTGGCGCCGGAATCATTCATTATTACGCCGGAGCGGGCGTAGCCGTGAAACTCAAAGCCGCTTTTCTCATCGGCCTTTTTCTCAAGTTTGGCGGTACGCTGAGCCACTTCCTGAGTCGTGTCCTGGTTTTTTTGCTGCTGCGCGGTGAGCTGCTGGACTTTTTTCTCCGCCGACTCGGCGCGGTTTTCCGCCGTTTGCGCCCTGTTTTCCGCTTCCTGCAGGCGCTTTTCCAGCGCGATGAGCCGGGCTTCAATGGTGCTGAGGTCCGTTTGCGCGTGGGCTGAGGCGGCGCCGGTTAGCAAAGCGATAAGAACCGCAAGTGTGCTTTTTCTATACATGCTGGTCGCATCCCAAAAGTAAAATGAAAAGTAGTGTTTTTTGCTAAACCGGTTTAGGCGCTATGTTAAGCCCGACCTTTAACATTTTTAAAATGAATTTGCTAAACCGGTTTAATAAATGTGATGGATGCAACAAAGTGAGCCGCGCAGGGCGGCTTTAACGATTAAAACTGGCGATTAAGATCGCGCTGATAAGGCAGGGCGGTCATCGCGCCTTTCGCCGTTGTCGCCAGGGCGCCGCAGGTTTGCGCCAGCCTGAGGGTCGGTTCCAGCGCGGCGATATCCGTCGGCATCCCGTTGGCGGCAAGGCTGGCGAGCAGTCCGGCGACAAATGCGTCTCCCGCGCCGGTGGTGTCCACGCTGACAACGGGCCTGGCGCTGAAATGGGTAAACTGCTGCTGAAAGGCGGCAAGCACGCCCGCTTTACCCTGGGTCACCAGCAGCAATTCCGGCTGATAGCGCTCGGCTAGGCTGGCGATTCCATGCGCTAAATCATCACTGCCGCTGATGAATACCAGCTCCTCTTCCGATAGCTTCACCACGTTGGCCATCCGCAAAGCGCGATCGAGGCAGGCGTGCAGCAGTTCCTGATCCTGCCAGAGATCCGGGCGGATATTGGGGTCAAAGCTGACCCGACCGCCGGCATATTTGATGCGCTCCATAGCCGCGAAGGTGGTACTGCGGCTGGGCTCGGCGCTGAGCGCAATAGAGCAGACGTGCAGCCACTGCCCGGCGGCAAACGGCGGCAGGTCTTCTTCGGTGAGGAACAGGTCCGCGCTGGGGCGCACCATAAAGGTAAAGGTGCGTTCCCCCTGATCGTCAAGGTCGACTACCACGGTGGAGGTACGGTGCTGGCCGTCGAGGTGCATATGGCTGACGTCGACCTGCTCCTGTTGCAGGGTATGACGCATAAAGCGGCCAAACGGATCGTCGCCGACGCGTCCGATAAACCCGCTGTTTCCGCCAAGGCGGGCGACGCCTACCGCTACGTTAGCCGGCGCGCCGCCGGGGCACTGCAGCAGGCGGCCTTCGCTCTCCGGCAGCAGGTCCACCACCGCGTCGCCCAGAACCCAAACTTTTGCATTCATGCTGAAAATTCTCCATAGCTAAACTTAATTAAACCGGTTTAGCACATTAAAGCATAGCGACAGAGTGAGGGGAACGTTGAAGGCGGAAAAGTGCGATTCCGGGTATAAAAACGTGAGCGGCCTTGCAAAACCGCGGTGATTTGGCCGCGCGGAGGGTCATGCCGATCGCCGCCGTCTGCATAGCGGCGTCGAGCGTCAGCCCGGACGGTTACGCTACGTCGCCCAGGAAAGGAATGCTGGCTGAGCAGCCGGAATCTGGACCCGACAGGTAAAAAGCGGATAGAAAAGTCTTAAAATAGTTTTAAGAACAATCCCTAAAGCCAGACGGCAGAATCTTGTGCCATGCTGAATGCGACTCATAACATTAAGTTCGTTAGAGAGAGGACAATATGAAAAAAGCAATGATTGCGTTATCTGCGATTCTGGTAGCAGCTCCTGTTTTTGCTGCAACGACACACGCAACCGATGATACCGTCGCGGCGGCCCACGAAGGGGCGAACACCGCGAAGGAAAAACTGCACGAGGCCCAGCACCAGGGTGAAGAGCAGCAGCTGAAAGCCAAACATGCGGCAGAAGGCAAAAGCGATAGCGTAGGCAGTGAAGTCAGCGAAGGCGCGCAGAAAACCTGGAACAAAACCAAAGAAGGGACTGAGAAAGGCTGGAACGCCACTAAAGAAGGCACCGAAAAAGGCTGGAATAAGACCAAAGAGGTCAGCAAAGAAGGCTGGGATAAAACCAAGCAGGGTGCCGAAGAGCTGAAAACAAAAGTCACTGAATAATCACTGACTATTTGCTAAAAAAGGTCGCGAAAGCGGCCTTTTTTGTTATTCAGGGCATTTAATTCAGCACCGGGATAATATTGATTAATACGTTATACGGCTCTACCCCCTGGATTCCGGGCAGCATTAAGGCGGCCAGTTCATCTTTTCCCATGCGCGCGGGTAACGCTGTAACAAAGGTGAATGAATGCAGCCGACAAAAAACAACTTAAACGATGAAGGACATTAGCCAGGAATTGTCCTGGTTATAGTGTTACTCACTATTCCTCCACATTTTCCCGGTAGAAAGGAAATATATCAGGAGGTGTATTATGAAAAAGATTCTTTCACTGGCAATTATTTTATCGTGTACTTTTACTTCCGCCTCATGGGCGGATGGCCCTGGCGGCAACAGCCACGGTCAGCAGCAGGTCTGGCAGCAAGACGCCGGCCGCGGCGGCCCGGACGGCAACCGCCAGCAGGGGGCGCAGGCCAACAACCATCAGGGCAATAATCATCAGGGGAACGGTGATAACCGTGGCCCGGATCGCGGCGATAAAGGGCGCGGGGGCCAGGCGCATGATAGTCGACCTCAGGCGCGTCATGAGCAGGATCACTTTGCGTGGAACGGGCACGATTTCCGCAAAGGTCAGCCGGCTCCGGAACGTTTCCGCGGTAATGATTATCGGATTAACGACTGGAACGATCGCGGATTACCGGCACCACCGCGCGGGCAGCACTGGTCGTATATTGACGGCAACTATGTGCTGATTGCCGCCGCGACCGGGATTATTACGTCTATCCTGATTAACGGCGCGCTGAATAACTAATATCCAGCCACCCGGTTAGCGCGGCGCTGCCGGGTGAACCGCTGCGAGCGGTACGGCTTTAATTGCCTCACAGATATTTTCCCGCGACTTTTCAGTTAGGGCTTAAGTAAGACGGTGTGTTCAACAGAAGCGCCGTCATCATTTAAATAACGAAAGCGGATCTTTTGGCCTGTGGGTGGGTTAGCGAATGCTTCCAACGGATAGATGCGACGGCTATAGGCTTTTGTCATCATATCCATCTGCGCTTTGACCCCTTTTTCCTGACCACCGTTTAACAGAGTAATAGAGGTAAATGAAACGTTGAGAGGAGAAGGATTATCACATTCTATTCCCCAACCGCCATTTTCCTGCCGCAGCCGAAAGTTCAGCTTTGCTGTTGACTCTTCAAGCGAAGTTGCAAGGGCCTTCGGTCGCCAGAAGAGTTTTAACTGGGTATTCATTGCCAGCGTCAGGCGAGCATCCTGCGACTTTTTTCCCTCCAGCGGAGGGATCTCATAGAGATTAATCCAGAACACCGACTCACGATCCGTCGGCAAGGGATCCTGGTTATATATAATGCGCAGCCCCTGCCGCTCTTCGGGTTCCAGACGGAAAACGGCGGGGAGGATGACAAACGGCGCCTGTTCAAAATCAGGATGGCCCGCACCATCGTCGATCCAGCTTTGAATAATCACCGGATAGGCATTGGTATTTGCCAGCATCAGCGTTTTTTCGCGCTGTCCTTCCGTATAGACCATCCTGGTGGCGGCAGGCATGATCCCGGCATAAAGCTGCGCGGCAGAAAGCATGCCCAGCAAGCAGATAAGGGCGCTCTTCATCATTGCATTTTCACCAGTACATAAGCTGTAGCGTAGACTTTACCCGGCGTGATGCTTTGCCCGTTTAGCTTTTTCAGGCTGGCAATGAGTGAGTAAGTGTAATAGGTATAACCGCTTTTAACGCTTCCGGCCTGGGTTGCGCCCTGCATGACCGGGTACCAGCCCGCATTATTGCCTCCCGGCGTTAAGCTGGAAAAACCGGGCTGGCCAACAAAAATAAGCTCTTCGCCAGGCTTGTTGCTATGGGCAAGCGTAATGCCTACGCCCTTAGCCATATCTGCGGAAAAGTAGTTGTCGGATACCAGCGCGCTGACGCCGCCGCTGCCGTTAACCAGCCCGAGAGACTGCGCTGCGCTGTATGCACCTTCAGAAACCTGGAAACCCATCGCTGTTTGGGTGTCGCCAATGCCGGACTGAACGGTATCACTGCATTCAACTTGTACTGAAAAGGAGGAGGTGGCTTTCATTCCCGCTTCCAGTTCCGGGACCGAAATTGTCGGCAGCATCACGATGGGCGTGGCGCTACGGGCGACGCACGTGGGAACGCTGTAAATGGCGCTGCCCGTACGCATGCCGTAACCAAATCCATTATCTGCGCCCCAGAAATCAAATTTTGATGCGCTGTCCTCACCTACTTTGTCATGACTAAAGGAAAAAGAGACTGAGGCGTCGCCAGCAAGCTGAATATAGCTGTTCGGCTGCGTACAGGTATAAATCGCTCCTACGGCTTTACCAAAGGCAATACCTCTACCATTATCATTGTTGTTGCCACAATAGGCGGAACTGGCGGATTTGCCCGGCAGCGTGCTGACCCGATACAACTCGGCCTGCAGCGGCGGTATATCCTGCAGACGAATTTGGATCTTACCATTAGAAGTGGTATTCCAGCTGGAGAGCGGTAATTTCTTCCAGTAGCGGGTTAAGGTGACGCCGCCCATTGTCTGACGGATGCCAACGTAGGCGAACCACGTCGCATAGACATCGCTTAGCCCGTCGGGACCGCCAATATCATAGTAACCGCCAACCCGATCGTCACCGTTGGTCGCCACCAGGAAGTAAATACCGGAAAGATCTGCCTCATCACACTCCCAGAGCACCGTAGAGGCTGTTGCTCCGCCATAGGTATAGTTAGTGGGAGGAACGACGATGCTGGCCAGTAATGATCCCACCGGCATAAAATATTCATCAGTGAGGTTAATCTTTCCAAATGGAATGATTGCCGTTCGCCCATCTTCCGTTTGTGGCGCGCTGGTTTTGGTGCATCGGCTCCAGCCTGGCGCGGCAGCCAGGAGTAGCATCAGAGTGATACCCAGCTTAATGATATTTTTCATTTCTACTTCGGCTCCATTAACGTGAACAGACTGAGGATAATCTGACCATCGGCTGCTCTGGCTGCGCGCCAGAAATATCAAAAGGCAGCGTGCAGCGTTCTTCTGACTTATCTCCCCAACGGACGACAAAGTGCCCCTGGCTTTTTTCGCTACGCACGTATATTTGTCCTCCCTGGCCCGCCATACCGATGACGTTGCCGCCCTCATCCAGGACATCCGAACCCGGCGGCAATGATTCGCCGCTGGCTAATCGGGCTTTAATTAACAAGGCTGTACCGCTACGGGTGCGAAAAACCACTTTGCTGACGGAGCCTGCCAGAGGGGCAACACGTTTTTCGCTATCCACCAGCTCGGCGCTACCGTCCATATTTTGCGGATCCAGCGTGACCCGGTTGTAGCGATATGGCGTCAACGAAGGGACCAGCGCATAACCCTGGTTATCAATCGTCACTTGTTGAGCGTTAAGCACTTTCGCTCCCGCCGCGCCTTTCGCTTCAACGAGGGCAAAAGTGTCGCCCAGATACGGGCCGAAAGTGAGGCCGCCGGAGTGAATAGCCAGTGCGCCCTGGGCGCTGCCGGATGCCTGCCAGTACCCGTCGCCTTTCGAAGCGTTCACTCCAACGGTGGTATCCGAGAACCGTTTTTGCAGGTTGCCGCTGAAGACGGTGTTGCGGTACTGCTGATCGCGACTGATATTCAGGCCATAGCTGGCCGTTTGCTGTTCATCAATCACCCCGTTCAGCGAACTTTGATACTGATCGCCGCCATCGGTCGAATGAGTCCAGGAGGTGCTTAATGTCGGCGCTCGCGTGCTGGAGGTGCCCAGCGGTATTGAGAATGAGAGCGAGGTGATGGTTTGCATGCTACCGTTATCGCCATAGCTGCCCATACGCTGACGGCCGACGGACAGGTTGGTGCTGATGCCGTGAAAACTGTTGCTATAGCCAAACTGTAACTGCGTATCTCGATTGCGGCCATCACGGTAATCCTGCGTCGAACCCGACAAATACAGGCTGCCAAGCTGGCCAATGCTTTGGCTCAATGAAATATCGAATCGGGAACGCTGGCTGTAGGTGGACGATTGCCAGCTATCGCCATAATGTGTGCTATCGCGCAGGCTGAGCACATCGCTAAGGTCGCGATAGCCGCTGGTCGAATAGCGGTATCCGGCAAGGGAGACCGTCGTATCCGTCTCCTGAAACGTTTTGCTCCAGGAAAGGTGCGTCATCCAGCCTTCGGTATAGCCGCTATCGGGCACCTTTGCATGCGACCAGGTGAGGTCCATGCCCAGGGCCCCCAGCCAGCTACCGTAAACGCCGCCGAACATGATTGCCTGGTAGGAGTCTGCGATGCGCAAACCGCTGTTCATAGTGATGGCGTTACTGAGGCCTCGCTGCCAGGTTATGTCGCCGAATAGCGATTCCTCGCCGGTATCGCGGGTTTTCCCCAGCTCGAAGTTGTAGCGGGATATGCCCGCCCTCATCGATTCCGGTACGGCGGAGAAGGGGACGCTGAAGCGGCTGACCGATCCGTCCGCTTCGCTCACCTCAACGTCGAGATCGCCGCTATAGCTCGTCGGATAGAGGTCTGTAATTTCAAACGTTCCCGGAGCGACCGTTGTCTGGTAGATTTCCTGACCATTTTGACGGACGGATACTTTGGCGTTAGTGACGGCAACGCCACGAATAACAGGAGCGTAGCCGCGTTGAGAATCAGGCAGCATCCGGTCATCTGTAGCAAGGCTGAAGCCGCGGTAGTTCAGACCGGAAAAGAAACGACCTGCCGTGACCAGCTCGCCCGCCGTGAGTTGGCTGCCATATTCGGGTAGAGGTCTCTGCAGGAAGCTACGGATATTTTTCCAGGTACTACCGCCATCGCGGCTCCAGTTTAAATTGGATAACTGCCGATACTGCCATTTTCCAAGATTGATCCCGCCACTTAGCGAAGCCCAGGCCGAGTCCTGATTGCCGCTATTCTTTCCGAAATAGGAAACATGATAATAGTTGCTGATATAGTTTACGAAACCGACTGAAGTCCCCGAATCCAGCTCTTCCGGGTCAACGTACCCGCGAGGCGCTCTGTCCATTTCTGTCTGGGGGACGCTGAGATTAAGACGTAGCTGCGCAACGTTCATATCCACGCTACCGCCTTTTACTACCTGCTTTAAAAAATAGCAGCGGGGGGCTGATGATGAATTGGCGGCGGTTGGCGGCGTAAGTTTAATACCCGCACTTTTGAAAAAGGTCTCAGGTAAGCAAGGAGAAACCGAATCGTCATTGAGTTTGATGAATTCAACTTCAATATTATCGACAAAGTGGCTATTTACAGAGACATCGACTCTGTATTTCCCCGGAGCGATGCTATTTTTCTTCACCAGCTGTGCGAGAGCCGACTGGCTGAATCTTCCACCGCGAAATAATTCAGGCTCGAAAATATAATCATCGGCCGCAGATGAGTCGGACAATGCATTTTCCGGAGTGCTATCCGCTGCGTACGATCCGGAGATTGATGCTATTACAGAACATAAAACAAGAGTGTATTTCACGCTACTCCGCCTCCGAATCGGTACGGTATCATTTTTATTATTGCGTTCTATAAGGTGCGCTCGTTGATGACATCTATGCCGTAATCATTGACCAAAACTAACCGCAGACGTGCGCCCTTGAGGCCGGACACCGGGGCTGAGGGTAACCACTCTGCGGATGATTGCGGCGCGACCATTTGCCTATCAGCTAGCTTAATTTCGCGACCGTTAATCACTAAACTGGCGCGACGGACAACGGCAAAGTACCCAGCAGAATTAGTGACTTTTATTTTTTTGCCGCTAAGCGAAAAGGTCATTTTCTTCGCCGTCTCTCCCGGGGTTCCTTCTATTCCCTGAGGGCGATAAAAAATTTTAACCCGATTGGTGATGGCTAAAACGAGCTGATTACTCCCACTTTTTTCCGATTTTGTCGCCGGAAGTTGGGTGAAATTCATATAAAAAATTGATTCTTTATTTTGCGGTAGACTATTGCCAATATACTTTAGAAGAACCGTTTGCGCGCTGCCCGGCTCCATGCGAAATATATTGGGCGTCAGCAGGAAGTTGCTATCTTCTTCATCAGCGGGTTTCTTTTCACTGCCATCGTCGACCTGAACCTGAACAATATAAGGTTGCTGGTCCGGATTTTTTAGCTGGATAGATTTATTGCTAGCCTGAGCTGGATAAATAATACGCGTCCCGGTCATCACTACGCTAGCACAGACATGATGACTCAGGCATAAAAGAAGCATTGCTACTAATGAGAAATAAATGCGCATCCTTCGCTTTCCTGTATTAAATTAGTACCCTAAGTCTGAGTTTAATTTGCTGCCAGAAGAGATATGTTTGGTATCGCAGCGAAATCTATCGCACACGATACAAAGAAACCGGGTGAAAACTCTGGCTGGACGAGAATGTCTCGCCAGCCAGAGCTGCGCAATTAGAAGTAGCTCAGCGTATATTCGGCTACAGAGGTAATTTTACCCGGGGTAGCGCCTGTCGCTTTAACGACATAATAACGTGCACCGAACTCGTAGCTTGCTTCAGTTTTGGTTGCTTTCAGTACCAGTCCGTTAACAGCCGTTGGGCCAGAGAGCACTACCGGATTTGAACCATCGCTTGAAGCCGTTAACTGAATACCAAATCCGACGGCGGCATCGCTGGTTGCGCGGTTGCCCAGAACGCCGGAGCCGGTATCCACATCATAGCCAAGGAATTTCGTGGCAATGTTAATATCGGTCGCCGGCGCAGTACAATCGCTGATGGAGACGGTGAATGGGGTCAGTCCAGCCGTTTGTCCATTGGCAAGGGTAGGGCCGAAGTCAGTTGTGGCTACGGTAGGCAGCATGACGACAGAGCTGGTTTGCCCGTTAATGCTGACAGAACAGGTCTGGTCGGTGACTTCCCCTTGAAAGGTAACGGTTGGGGTAGCAAAAGCTGCACAAGGCAACATACCGAAAGCAGCGATAATTGCTATCTTCTTGAACTGATTAGTCATTTGTATATCCTTATCTAATTTTCAAAACAGGCCTCGTGATACGAGGCGTTATTACATCAACTGGCTATTCGCCTGGCTATGTAGGCCTTTCAACACACTATTTAATAAGTTTCTTTATCTCTATATTGCGGTCTTTATCAGGAGCATTAACAGAACGTGCGTCCATGTAATATTCACGCTTCTTGAAGTTACATATTTAGTTTTGGTGGTATCTTGTGAAAAGAAAAGCCGCCTCTTTTATAGGATGTTCTGTTTCGGTGATGATCTGTCAGTTTTTTCTTTTCGTTACCGATGCTGTTTGTCGGGCTCTTTGTGCTAACCGTATTGTCATATTTATCATTCCCACGGTTAGAGCTAACGTAATTCTTTAGTACGCCGCACGTCAGTGAATTTATATTTTCAATGTGAAAAGATTATAAAGATGGGAAACCTCCTGGTGCAAGTCAAAAAGGCCTGGGGCTCTTATCTATCCAAGAATATTCCTAAATAAATGTTTTTGCCAATGCGCAAACATTAGCGATGTTGTGGTATTAAACTCTAAGGTTGTGCATGTTCATAGTTGAAAGCTCTGATTTTAGTATGTTTTAAATTGTCTTTAATTCAGGGTTTATATATCTATAAAATAAATGTTCAATTGTGCGGTTATACATTTCATCTATCAAAATCCTGGTCATTACCTCCTGATTGACTGTTTATATTAAATTTGATTTGTTGGGTGTTGTGATATTTTTTGTGTGAATGCTATTTATCTATGGCATATTCGCTTGTCAATACGAGCCCTGGAGGAGGGTACGCCATAGGGAAATAACCCCGCGAAGCGGATTAAAGGCTGATATTGACTTAGTTAATCAAATATAAGTCTTTTACGCTTGTCAGCCTGGCTTTCAAACGGAAGTATATGACTTTAATTATTTATAAAGCGGGATCTCGGCGCGGCTGATGTCTTAACGTCAATGGTTTAAAAAAACTTTGCTGAATGGAATACTGTGACGCTATTTCACATTATGCATGTACGGCATTTTTATGATGGTTTGTCAATTCAGCTCTTTATCTCATGCAGAAAAATGAGCAACTCATCACTGTTTGAGGTTGAGATAGACGATTTTCGGTTACCGAAAACGGGATCGGCATATTCAGCCTCCTGGAGCGACCCGCGCGGCCTGGTTCCGTCTGACTGCTGGTGGGGTGGATGGAGTAAAATATTCTAGTTAAGCGGTTTGTCAGACGTTTCATGGCGAAATGTTGCTATTTTTATAGTCTGATCTCCTGACGTCGCTGTTAATTTTAGATTATTGAAAAAGAATAACTATATCTAAAGTTATGCCTTGAGCCAGTACCGTGAATTCACAAAATTCATCATTATGAGTAAATAAGATGATGCCTCCTTCCTCTATCACAAATCCTACTTGCATTAAGCCTCTGACAAGTTAAGTTATTCAAACTGAATATCTCATTTTTTGCCCGGAGACCGGCATGACCGACTGTGTAATTCCCGAAATTAAAGCCACTGAAGAAGAAATGATTGCGATCCGTCATTATTTACACGCCAATCCGGAATTAAGTCTGGAAGAGTTTAATACCAGCGAGCTGGTGGCCGGAAAACTGACCGAGTGGGGCTATACGGTAACCCGCGGGCTGGCGAAAACCGGGGTGGTCGGAACCTTGAGCAAAGGCGATTCTCCGCGCACTATCGGCCTGCGCGCCGACATGGACGCGCTGCCGATTTTCGAAGCGACCGATCTCCCGTGGGCCAGCACCGTTGCCGGGAAAATGCACGCCTGCGGCCATGACGGTCATACCACCATTCTGCTGGCGGCGGCGAAGTATATCGCCTCTCCGGCCTGTCAGTTCAACGGCACGGTTCACCTGATATTCCAGCCTGCCGAAGAAGCTATCGGCGGCGCGGATTTAATGATTAAAGACGGCCTGTTTGAGCGCTTTCCCTGCGAGCGCATCTTCGGCCTGCACAATATGCCGGGCCTGCCGGTGGGGAAAGTCGGCTTTTACGCCGGTAATTTTATGGCCTCGGCGGATACGGTAAAAATTACCATTACCGGTTACGGCGGCCACGGCGCGCACCCCGAGCGCACCGTCGATCCGATTGTCACCGGCGCGGCGCTGGTGATGAATCTGCAAAGCATCGTTGCGCGTAACGTACCGCCGGGCGAAACCGCGGTAGTGAGCGTCGGCACTTTCCAGGCGGGCATTGCATCGAACGTCATTCCGGAGAACGTGGTGATGGAGCTGAGCGTGCGGGCGATGAAGCCGGAAATCCGTGACCTGCTGATTAAACGCATCAAGGAGCTTGCTGATTTTACCGCCAAAAGCTACGGCGCCAGCAGCGAGGTAGAGGTCTTTGACTCTTATCCGGTACTGACCAACAGCGTTGAAGAGACCGAATTCGCCAAAGCGCTGGCGCTGGAAGTCTTTGGCGAGGAGGGCGTGCTGGAATCCATCTCGCCGATGAACGCCAGCGAAGATTTTGCCTTTATGCTCCAGCAGCGCCCCGGTTGCTACTTCCTGCTGGGCAATGGCGAGAAAGGCGGGAAGGGCAGCTGTATGGTGCATAACCCTGGCTATGACTTTAATGACGATATTATTTCCACCGGCGCGACGCTGTTTGCCCGGTTAGTTGAAACACACTGCCGTTGATCTCTGGAGTCCATAAATAATGAAAAAATCTCTTCTGCTGTGGGTCGCGCTGATGGCCTCAACCTCAGCCCTGGCCGCAGAAAATAAGGAAATTCGCTTTGGCGTCGACCCGACCTTCGCGCCGTTTGAATGGAAAGATCCGCAGGGTAAGCTGCAGGGTTTTGATATTGACCTCGGCAACGCGATTTGCGCACAGCTGCAGGCGAAGTGCGTGTGGGTGGAAAGCAATTTCGACGGTATTATCCCGGCGCTGAAGGCGCGTAAGTTCGATGCGATCCTCTCCGGCATGTATATGACCGAGAAACGCAAAGAGCAGATTGGCTTTAGCGACAAGCTGTACAACGGCCCGGTATTCCTTGTCGCGCGTAAAAACAGCCTGGCCGGAAACACCGTCGAGCAGTTGAAAGGCAAAACCATCGGCGTCGAGCAGGGATCGGCGCAGGAGACTTACGTTAATCAGCACTGGCGTCCGGCAGGAATCAATATCGTCGCCTATCAGGGGGCGGATCGCGTGGTTCAGGATCTGGAGTCCGGGCGTATTGACGGCGCGGTGCTTTCCGGCATGATGGCCGACTACAGCTTCCTGCAGCAGCCGCAGGGGAAAGATTTTGCCTTCGTTGGCGGACACCTGAAGGACGACAAGCTGTTCGGCGCCGGCGCGGCGATTGGCCTGCGCAAAGAGGACGATGCTCTGCGCCAGGAGATTAACGGCGCGATTGCCACTATTCTTGCCGACGGCACTTATAAAAAGCTCGCCGGGAAATATTTTAGCTTTGACGTCTATTCCGGGACATAATGTTGTTATGCATTCAGCGGGCGCGGAAAGCCCGCTTCAAGCTTCCTTTTCTTACTATCCCGTAATTGTCCTTTTCTGGCCCTCACGGCGTTCCGAAGGATACTGAATATAAGCGATAAGGAGTGAACGGCATGATCACACGTCCCCTGGGCAAAACCGGATTTTCCATCGCCCCGCTGGTGTTTGGCGGTAACGTTTTTGGCTGGACCACCGATGAAAAAACCAGTTTTGCCATTCTTGATGCGTTTATAGACCACGGCTTCGATGCTATCGACACGGCGGATGTCTACTCCCGCTGGGCGGATGGCAACCGGGGCGGCGAGTCTGAAACCATTATCGGCCGCTGGCTACAGGCGCGGCCAGGCATGCGCGAGAAGGTGAAGATCTTCACCAAAGTGGGTTCCGATTTAGGCCTTCCTGGCCATAAAGGGTTGAAAAAAGCCTGGATCCAGCAGGCGGTAGACGATTCGCTCCGTCGCCTGAACACTGATTATATTGACCTCTATTTTGCCCACTGGCCGGACCCGGAAACGCCGGTTGCCGAAACGCTCGAAGCCTTCCACGCCCTGCAGCAGGCGGGTAAAATCCGCGCGATGGGCGCCTCAAACCTTGACGCGCAGCAGCTGTCGAGCGCGCTGGAGGTGTCGCGTAAAAGCGGCCTGCCGTCCTGGCAGGTACTGCAGCCGGAATACAATCTTTATCATCGCTCGGCTTTTGAAGGCGCGCTCTGCGACTTGTGCGTCAGCCGCGAGATCGGCGTGGTGACCTACTACAGCCTGGCGTCCGGCTTCCTGACCGGTAAATACCGCCAGCAGTCCGATCTGGCGCAAAGCCAGCGCGGCAGCCGCATCGGTAAATACCTTAATCCTCGCGGGCTGCGTATTATTGATACCCTGGATGAGGTCGCGGAGCAAAATGGCGCTAAACCTGCCGAAGTCGCTCTGGCCTGGCTGATGACCCGCGAAGGCGTGACGGCGCCTATTGCCAGTGCCACCAGCATTGCACAAGTAGAGAGCTTTGCCCGCGCCGCCGCGCTGAGCCTGAGTGCGGAACAGCTGGCGCGCCTGGACACCGCCAGCGCGTAGTCATTGAGGCCGGATCCTGTCGGGTCCGGCCCTCTGCCTCTCAGCGTTTTGTCGCGCATTGTTCCTCACCTTCAGCTCATCCCTCTGCGGCGAATCCCTTTCACCGAAAAATGAAACGTTTTTCCATTCGCCAAAAGCCAGGCTTGATTACGATAAGATAATGCGTATAGTTCTCATTCTTCTTCTTGTTTGCGGTTTTGTCAGGAGATAACCTGCGTTCGTCGCGGGCTCACAGGGAAACGGCGAAGGCACAGGATGGGGCTCACAGGCGCAAGACCGGAAACGTTAATTTCGGCGGCGGAGTCACTATCGGATCGTTGATTTTGTTCAGGATTGATCTTATGAAATGCACTCTCCCGGCGCTGGCGCTGGCTATTTCTGCTGTCTTAAGCGGCTGCGCCGCCACCCATACCGTTCCGGCTTCTCAACACGAGGCTGAAAAAAGCGCGGTTACCCCCGCACAGCCGCTGAAGCGCGAGCTGGCGGAGGGGCTGTATGAAATGGCGCTCAGCCCGAAAGGCGATGCGCTATACGTGGCCAGCGCTGAAGGCTTTAAAGATGTGCAGGGCGGGGCGGTCTATAGGCTGGACCCGACGACCCTGAAAACCCTCGGTATGACCCACACAGACCAGAAAAACTTTGCCGTACAGCTTAGTCCGGATGGCAGTACGCTGTACGTGACCAACTCGCTGGACGGCGGCATTAGCGCCATTGATACCGCCAGCGGCAAAGTCAAAAAACGCCTGCTGTTCAGCGAGCGTAACAAAGAGGGATTCCCGTACGGCGCGCGGCAGATCCTGTTGCTCAATAATACGCTTTACGTCGGCGCGGTGGCCGATCCGGCACAAATCTGGGTCGTCGATGCCGACACGCTGAAGCTGAAAACGCGGATTAAAAATACCGGCAAATGGATGACCGGCCTGCACTACTCTGCGCAAACCGGACGTCTCTATGCGGCAAACGGCAGCGGCGAGGTGTTGGTGATTAACCCACGCAACAACCGTATCGAGCAGCGCTGGAAGCCGCTGGGCGCTAAGCCAGCCCTGCTGCTGAATATGGCCGAAGATAGCGCCACCGGCCGCCTGTTCGTCACCGACAACTCGCAAGCGAAAACCACGCTGGTGCTTGATATCCATACCGGTAAGCTGATTAAGCAGCTGGAAGTGGGCGATTCGCTGGCGGTGCAGTTCAATCCAAAGCGCAACGAGATTTATATTTCCCAGCGTGAATCCGGCAAAGTAATCAGCCTGGATGGCAGCAGCTACGCGTTAAAAAAATCATGGGATATTCCGGCTAACCCCAACAGCCTGCTGATCTCCGCCGACGGGCAAACATTGTTTGTCACCGTCAAACAGCCGTTCAATAAAGATCATTCGACGAAAGGGCCGGACAGCGTTGTCCGCATTGGCCTGACCGCAAAATAAAAAATCTGGCCCGGCAACGGGCCCCTGGCTTTATTTTCCTATCTATGGGACCAAATTATGCGTAGCTCCTGCTCTCCGGCCTTCCCACTGCGAAAAACGCTGCTGGCGTTAACCGTTGGCGCGATCACCCATTCAGCCGCTGCGGTAGAAAACGACGCCGGCGAACGTCAGAAAAACGAAGAAACCATGGTCGTTCAGGCGACGCCCGACAGCCGCTTTAGAGCCGGCGGCGACCTGGTGGTGCCCGCCTATCTCGACGGCCAGGTCGCCAACGGCGGCCGCCTCGGAATGCTCGGCGAACAAAACGCGATGGACGTTCCGTTCAGCATTATCGGCTATACCTCGAAGCTGATTCAGGATCAGCAGGCGAAAACCATCACCGACGTAGTGAGTAACGATGCCGGGGTTCAGCCGGTGCAGGGCTACGGTAACTACGCTGAGACCTACCGCATTCGCGGCCTTAAATTTGACGGCGACGATATGACCCTGAGCGGGCTGGCGGGCGTGGTGCCGCGTCAGGTAGTGGATACCGCCATGCTTGAGCGGGTCGAAATTTTTAAAGGCGCCAACGCTCTGCTGAACGGCGCAGCCAGTTCCGGCGTCGGCGGCATGATCAACCTTGAACCCAAGCGCGCGGAAGATATCCCGACCGCTCGCGTGGGCGTGGACTATACCTCAGATTCTCAGGTCGGCGGCTCGCTGGATTTGGGTCGCCGTTTTGGCGACGATAACCAGTTCGGCGCGCGGGTGAACCTGGTGCACCGCGAAGGCGAGACGGCGGTGGAGAGTGATAAACGCAGAACCACGCTGGCTTCTATTGGTCTCGATTATCGCGGCGAACGCATGCGCAGCTCGTTTGACTTTGGCTATCAGAAAAAAACCTTCCACGGCGGCCCGATGGGGATCAACATTTCGGGCGTCGATTTTATTCCGCGCCTGCCGGATAACACCCACAACTACACGCAAAAATGGGCTTACAGCGATATCGAAAATGAGTTTGGTATGCTGAGGATGGAATACGACATTGTCGATAAATGGACCGCCTATGCCTCTTTAGGCGCGCAGCACGCCCATGAAATCGGCTTATATAGCGCGTCGAAGCTCATCGACCGGGCGGGCAACGCCACGGCGGGGCGCCTGGATACCAACCGCTATATTGATACCGCCAGCGGTATGGCCGGGGTACGCGGCGAGTTCGCCACCGGTTTTGTATCGCACAAAGTCAACGTCGGCTATTCGGCGAAAACCCAAAACGATAAAACCGCATGGCGGATGTCGAAGGCGGCGGATAACCCGCTGGTGAATATCTACGATACTCAGCAGGTTGCGCCTCCGGCCTATTCTTCATCCGACGGTAATTATTACGATCCGCTGACCAGCGGCCGTACCCGTTCCCAGGGCTGGCTGCTGAGCGACACCCTCGGCGTGCTGGATGATACGCTACTGTTCACCGCTGGCGCGCGTCATCAAAAAGTGGTGGTACGTAACTACAACAAAACCACCGGCCTGCAAAGCGATGCGTATGACGACAGCCGCTGGATGCCAACCTATGGAGTGGTCTACAAGCCGTGGCAGGTTATCTCTCTATACGCCAACCATACCGAAGCCCTGCAGCCGGGCAGCAACGCGCCGAACTCCGCCGCTAACTATGGGGAAAGCGTCGGAATTATTCACTCCAAACAGAACGAAGTCGGGATGAAGGCGGATTTTGGCCGCATTGGCGGCTCGCTGGCGCTGTTTGAAATTAAAATGCCGTCGGCATTCCTCGATAGCCAGAAACGCTATGGCCTTAACGGCGAGCAGCGTAATCGCGGCGTGGAATTTAACGTTTTCGGCGAACCGCTGTACGGTCTGCGCCTTAACGCCAGCGCGACCTGGCTGAAAGCCGAACTGTCGAAAACCAAGGATGGTATCAACGACGGTAAAACAGCGATCGGCGTACCGGGGTTCTACGCGGTGCTTGGGGCAGAGTATGACATCAAGCCCATCGACGGCCTGACCGCCACCGCGCGCCTCAACCATTCCGGTTCGCAGTATGCCGATCAGGCGAACAGCAAGAAGATTGATAGCTTCACGACCCTGGATCTCGGCGTGCGCTATCGCCTGGCGCTTAACCAGAACCAGAACCAGATGACGGTGCGTGCGGGGGTGGATAACGTGACGGATGAGAACTACTGGTCCGGCGCGGATGACAGCGGAACCTATCTGTTCCGTGGCGAACCACGGACGTTCAAGGTTTCGGTCGGCTACGAGTTCTAAGCAAAACGCTGGGGCGGGCAGGGCTGCTCGCCCCTTGTGATAAATCAATGAACGTATGAAGCCAGGGCATCTGCGGCTTGAAGTATGACGGGGATAAGTGTTACAAGGTGCCCCTTCATATAAACACACAGGGGATCGACGTGAAAGACGCGTCAACGCCGTCGGATGCCGTAGAGGAAAGCGGCCCGACGCTTCACCGCGGTTTACAGAACCGACATATTCAGCTTATCGCCCTTGGCGGCGCCATCGGTACCGGCCTGTTTCTCGGCATTGGGCCGGCGATTCAAATGGCGGGACCGGCCGTACTGCTCGGCTATGCCGTCGCCGGCATCATCGCATTTCTGATCATGCGCCAGCTTGGCGAAATGGTTGTCGAAGAACCGGTTTCTGGTTCCTTTGCCCACTTTGCTTATAAGTACTGGGGGCCGTTCGCCGGCTTTCTTTCCGGCTGGAACTACTGGGTAATGTTCGTGCTGGTCGGGATGGCGGAACTGACCGCCGCCGGGATCTATATGCAGTACTGGCTGCCGGACGTGCCGACGTGGATCTGGGCCGCCGCTTTTTTCATCATTATCAACGCCGTCAACCTGGTGAACGTGCGTCTGTACGGCGAAGCGGAGTTCTGGTTTGCGCTGATCAAGGTGCTGGCGATTATCGGCATGATCGGCTTTGGCCTGTGGATGCTGTTCGGCGGCCACGGCGGCAGCAAAGCGGGCATTGATAATCTGTGGAAACACGGCGGTTTCTTCGCCACCGGCTGGCACGGCCTGATCATGTCGCTGGCGGTCATTATGTTTTCCTTCGGCGGGCTGGAGCTCATCGGCATTACCGCGGCGGAAGCCCATAATCCGGAAAAGAGCATCCCGAAAGCGGTTAACCAGGTGGTATACCGTATCCTGCTGTTTTATATCGGCTCGCTGGTGGTTCTGCTGGCGCTCTATCCGTGGGTGGAAATTAAATCCGACAGCAGCCCGTTCGTGATGATCTTTCATAATCTGGACAGTAACGTGGTGGCTTCAGCGCTAAACTTCGTCATTCTGGTAGCGTCGCTGTCGGTTTATAACAGCGGCGTTTATTCCAATAGCCGGATGCTGTTTGGCCTGTCGGTACAGGGCAATGCGCCGAAGTTTCTCGCCCGCGTCAGCAAGCGCGGAGTGCCGGTTAACTCCCTGCTGCTATCGGGAGTCATTACTTCGCTGGTGGTGCTGCTTAACTACCTGCTGCCGCAAAAAGCTCTCGGTCTGCTGATGGCGCTGGTGGTAGCGACGCTGCTGCTGAACTGGATTATGATCTGTCTGGCACACCTGAAGTTCCGCGCCGCCCAGCGGCGCAAAGGGCGCGAATCGAAGTTTAAAGCCCTGCTGTCGCCCGCCAGCAACTATATCTGTATCGCCTTTCTTGGGCTGATCCTGGTGCTGATGTGCACGATTGACGGTATGCGCCTGTCGGCGATTCTGCTGCCGGTCTGGATCCTGTTCCTGTTTGTGGCCTTTAAAACCCTGCGCCGTTCGGCGTAAGGCGATCGCCCCGTCGTCCGGCGGGGCATTATCTCTTTTTATTGTGATCTTCTTCGCGCTTAGCGTATTTTGCTCGCGATCTTCTTTTTGTAATCGATTACTTTTTATTTGAGCGTATTTGTAATCGATTACTTTTTGAGGGCGGTCGAAATGGTCACAACAACCGAAGGTCGTGAAACACCCCGCGTAGCCCACCGTTTTCTGGTGCCGCGGCTGTCGTTAATGATGTTTATGCAGTTTTTTATCTGGGGAAGCTGGTCGGTGACGCTGGGGTTGGTGATGACCCGCTATGAGATGTCGCTGCTGATTGGCGATGCCTTCTCCGCCGGGCCGATTGCCTCTATTCTCTCACCGTTTGTGCTGGGGATGCTGGTCGATCGCTTTTTCGCTTCGCAGAAGGTGATGGCGGTAATGCATCTGGCCGGGGCGGTTATTTTGTGGTTTGTTCCGCAGGCGCTGGTGGCGCAAAACGGCGCGCTGCTGATCGGCCTGCTGTTCGGCTATACCCTGTGCTATATGCCGACGCTGGCGCTGACCAACAATATCGCTTTCCACAGCCTGGCGAACGTCGATAAAACCTTCCCGGTGGTGCGCGTCTTCGGCACTATCGGCTGGATCATCGCCGGTATCTTTATCGGCGTCACCGGTATCTCCGATACCACCGGTATTTTTACCCTGGCGGCGCTCTGCTCGGTGGCGCTGGCCGTTTATAGTCTGACGCTGCCGCATACGCCGGCTCCGGCGAAGGGGACGCCGGTACAGTTTCGCGACCTGCTGTGCGCCGACGCTTTCGCGCTGCTAAAAACGCGCCACTTCCTCATTTTCTCCCTCTGCGCGACGCTGATTTCGATTCCGCTCGGGACCTACTACGCCTACACCGCCTCTTATCTGGCGGATGCCGGGGTGGCGGACGTCAGCACCGCGATGTCTTTCGGTCAGATGTCAGAAATCTTTTTTATGCTGGTGATCCCGCTGCTGTTCCGCCGCCTGGGGGTTAAATTCATGCTGCTGATCGGCATGGCGGCGTGGTTCGTACGCTACGCCTTCTTTGCCCTTGGCGTCAGCGAAGAGGGGCGGTTCCTGCTCTATCTCGGCATCCTGCTGCACGGCGTCTGCTACGACTTTTTCTTTGTAGTCGGCTTTATTTATACCGATCGCGTGGCCGGTGAGAAGGTCAAAGGCCAGGCGCAGAGCATGATTGTTATGTTCACCTATGGCATCGGTATGCTGCTGGGATCGCAGATCTCCGGCGCGCTGTATAACCATTTGGTCGCCGGCCAGAGCGTGCCGCAGGCGTGGGTGACCTTCTGGTGGATCCCGGCGGTGGCCGCTGCGGTTATCGCGCTGATTTTCCTTTTCTCTTTCCAGTACAACGAGAAAGAGCAGCGTTAATTTTTCAGGAGGTGGTATGAAAACCATTAAAGGACCGGGCATTTTTCTGGCGCAGTTTATCGGCCCGCAGGCGCCGTTTAATACCCTGGAGGGCGTGGCGCAGTGGGCCGCAGGTTTGGGCTATCAGGCATTGCAGATCCCCTGCAACCATCCGGCGATTTTCGACGTTGAACGCGCCGCCGCAAGTCAGAGCTACTGCGATGAGGTGAGCGGCATACTGGCGGAACAGGGCCTGGCGATCAGCGAGCTGTCCACTCATCTTGAGGGACAGCTGGTGGCCGTCCATCCGGCTTATGATAAGGCCTTTGACGCGTTTGCGCCCGCCGCGCTGCGCGGTAACCCGCAGGCGCGCCAGCAGTGGGCGGTCGAGAAAGTGCGCCAGGCGGCGGTGGCCTCGGCGCGTCTGGGGCTCAAGGCGCACGCCACCTTTTCCGGCGCGCTGGCGTGGCCTTATTTTTATCCGTGGCCGCCGCATAATCAGCCGCTTCTCGATGAGGCCTTCGATGAACTGGCCCGGCGCTGGCGACCGCTGCTGGACGTTTTTGACGAGCAGGGCGTGGATGTCTGCTACGAAATCCATCCCGGCGAAGACCTGCATGATGGCGTGACATTTGAGCGTTTCCTGCAGCGGGTCGATAACCATCCGCGCTGCAATATGCTCTATGACCCCAGCCATCTACATCTTCAGCAGATGGACTACCTGGGTTACATCGATATCTATCATTCGCGGATCAAAGCGTTTCACGTCAAAGATGCCGAATTCCGCCGCAGCGGGCGCAGTGGGGTCTACGGCGGCTATCAGAACTGGCAGCAGCGAGCGGGGCGTTTTCGTTCGCTGGGCGACGGGCAGATCGATTTCAAAACGATTTTCAGCAAGCTCACAGAATATGATTTTGACGGCTGGGCGGTGCTGGAGTGGGAGTGCTGCCTGAAGGATGCGGAGGTTGGCGCGCGCGAAGGCAGCGAGTTTATCCGCCGCCATATCATCCCGGTCTCCGGGCGGGCGTTTGATGATTTTGCCGCAGGCAAGGAGGGAGGAGAATGATTCAGGTCGGCATTATTGGCTCCGGGTTTATCGGGCCGGCGCATCTGGAAGCGCTGCGTCGGGTAGGCGACATCGAGGTGGTGGCATTGTGCGACGGTTCGCTGGAAGTGGCGCAGCAGAAGGCGCGCCAGCTCAACGTGGCGCACGCCTACGGTAGCGTCGAGGCGCTGCTGGCGCATCCCGGATTGCAGGTGGTGCATAACTGTACGCCGAACCACCTGCATGCGCGGATTAACCGACAGATCCTCTCCGCCGGTCTGCACGTTTTTTCAGAAAAACCGCTCTGCATGACCATCGAGGAGGCCCGCGAGCTGGTGGCGCTGGCGGAAAGCGCCGGGGTGGTTCATGGGGTCAGCTTTGTGTATCGCCAGTTTGCCATGGTGCAGCAGGCGGCGGCGATGATGCGCAACGGCGACGTCGGGAGGCTGTTTGCGGCGCACGGCAGCTATTTGCAGGACTGGATGCTGCTGGAGAGTGACTATAACTGGCGCGTGGATTCGGCGCAGGGCGGGGCCTCGCGGGCGATGGCCGACATTGGTTCCCACTGGTGCGATACGGTGCAGTTTATGACCGGCCGACGCATTGTGGAGGTGATGGCGGATCTGTCTATCGTCTGGCCGACGCGCCAGGTGCCCGTGGCCGGCGACGCGACGTTCAGCCAGCATCGCGATGGTACCGCGTATGAAGCGCGGCCCGTCGATACCGAAGATTTGGGGTCGGTCCTGTTTCGCTTCGACGATGGCAGCAAGGGGAGCTTTATCGTTTCGCAGGTCAGCGCCGGGAGAAAAAACGGCCTGACGGTGGAGATCGGCGGCAGCCGCTGTTCGCTGGCCTGGGATCAGGAGGTGCCGCAGCGGCTGTGGATTGGTCATCGCCAGCGGCCAAACCAACTGCTCAGCGACGATCCGAGTCTGATGCTCGGCGAGGCCGCCGCCAGCGCCCATTTCCCCGGCGGGCATAATGAAGGCTGGCCCGATGCGTTTAAAAATATGATGCTGAGCTTTTATCAGGCGGTGCGCGCCGGTCGAATGCCGCCGGCATCGTCGCGGCGTTTCGCTTCGTTCTACGAGGGGGCGGACGTGATGTACATCATTGCGGCGATAGTGAAAAGCCATCAGCAGCAGCGCTGGGTGAAGGTGGAAAGATAGCAGAAGGCGCGGTGCGCATTTCGCGCACCCGCTGTGTTATTTCACGCCAAAATAGCCATCAAGATACGTCCCGGCCAGTTCGTTACCGAACAATACGGCATCCTTATTTTCCATTTCGTTGTCCCATTTATCGCTGGCGTTACCGGTGAACGCGTGCTGGGTTTTTGTGCCCTCAGCCACCTGCTGCCTGATTGCGTCGGCGGTACGGCGGGCATCGCTTTCGCTCATTCCCGATTTTTTGTCCTGCTGGCCACGGGCATAGATTTCGGTAAAGGTCGGCAGATTTAAGCGGTAGTTTTCCTGACGGTTAGTGGCGAAGTTACCGCCGACGAAATCGTTGCGGTGTGAGACAAAATAGTAAGCGTGGCGTTCCGGTGAAGATTTTGAGGAGGTACAACCGGAAAGGGCGGTGAGCGAACAGCCGAGCGCGATAAGCGCTATTTGAAGTTTCATTGATATCATCATCCATAATTATTAGAACAGGTACACCGATCATTCGGCTACAGAACAAAACGGCTAATTATAGATGCACGGTAGCACCTGAAGACCTATGAATCCAAGGGTCTTCAGGCAGCATTTTTTAGATCTGCGCCAGCCCGCCATCAACGTAGATTTCAGCGGCGTTAATAAAGCTCGCGTCGTCTGACGCCAGAAAAGCGACGGTTTTAGCGACCTCCTCGGGCTCGCCAATGCGGCCCAGCGGGACGTCGGCGGCCAGCATATCAAAGAGTCCCTGGCGCTGCTCTTCCGCGACAAGTCCTCCCAGGCCGGGCGTACGGACGGGCCCCGGGCTGACCACATTCACGCGGATACCGCGCGCCTTCAGGTCCAGCGCCCATGAGCGGGCCAGGTTACGCACGGCGGCCTTACTGGCGCTGTACACGCTGAAGTTCGCGGTGCCTTTCACCGCCGCGGTCGAGCCGGTAAGGATGATGGAAGCCCCCTGGGTCAACAGCGGCAAGGACTTCTGGACGGTGAACAGCACGCCGCGCACGTTGGTAGCGAAAATGCGATCGAAGTGCTCTTCCGTTATGGCGCCCAGCGGCATCATATCGCCGCCGCCCGCATTGGCAAAAAGCACATCCAGTCGCCCTGATTCACTGGCAATGGTCGAAAACACCCTATCGAGGTCGCTTAATATCGAGGCATCGGCGCGGATCCCGCTGGCGGCGGGACCGATTAACGCGACCGCCGCATCAAGCTCTTCCTGACGGCGACCGGTGATATAGACCGTCGCTCCCTGCGAGGCCAGCTCCCGGGCTGATGCCAGGCCGATACCCGAGGTGCCGCCGGTGACTAACGCGATTTTTGCCGAAAGTTTTTTACTCATGGTGCACTTCCTTAACTAAAGTATGAATATGCCAATTGAGTCATCCACTTACCGTGACCACCTGGCGACTGAGTACGGGAGTCACTCTACCGTCAGCCACGGATGCAAAAAACGGAGTAATGTGAAAAACACTCTTCACACTGGTGAATAATCAGCGGCTATTATCAGGAAAAATGAATAATGGATCGGTTTTCAGCCCTTAAAGTTTTTACGCGCGTTGTCGAAGCCAACAGTTTTACCCGGGCCGCAGACTCCCTGAATATGCCCAATGCCACCCTGAGTAAAGCGATTCAACAGCTTGAATCGCATCTTGGCGTGTGCCTGCTGCAGCGCACGACCCGACGCATTACCGTCACGCCGGAAGGGCGTGAATACTATGAAAAAGCGGTGCGGATTCTGAAAGAACTGGATGAGGTGGATGCCTCATTTCGCGCTGCCCGCAATAAACCAAAAGGGCATCTGCGCGTCGCGGTAGGCGGCTCCACCGCTCGCGACGTGCTGATCCCGCTGTTGGCTGATTTTATGGCAACCTATCCGGATATTCGTATCGACCTGGCGGTTGCCGACAGCCCCTCGGACCTTATCAGCGGCAATATCGACTGCGCGATCAGAGGAGGTCCGCTGGACGACTCGACCCTAATCGCGCGCAAAATCGGCGAAGCGACG
The DNA here is from genome assembly GCF_040065135.1 of Klebsiella sp. CN_Kp066. NCBI lineage: Bacteria > Pseudomonadati > Pseudomonadota > Gammaproteobacteria > Enterobacterales > Enterobacteriaceae > Klebsiella > Klebsiella sp. CN_Kp066. The sequence continues at coordinate 49,812 of NZ_JBEAIU010000001.1, forward strand.
ATCGTGACCTGCGCCACGCCGGACTATTTCAGGCTTTATGGTGTTCCCGCGTATCCCGATGAGTTGAAGAACGGACATCGGCTGGTCAGCTATTTATCTCCCGCCAGCGGAAGAGCCTTCCCGTTCCGCTTTCTGGCTAACGGCATCGCGCAAGAGATCAAAACGGAACATCACCTTGGCGTAAATGAGAGCAACACGCATATTGCGGCAGCGGAGGCTGGGCTGGGGATTGTTCAGACCTTCTCATATTCGCTGAGAAATGCGCTGGCGAACGGATTACTGGTGGAAATATTGAATAAATGGCGTCCGGCTCCTTATCCCTTTCACGTGGTTTATGCGCAGAATCGCCATGTCACATCCCGACTGCGCGTATTTATCGACTGGCTGGCGGAGACATTCCCGGCGGCGGTGAAGGGGTCATTGCCCACAAGAACCAAAGAATGATGATAGCCTGCGAATTTTATGTATTGCGTGATGATAAATTAAGTCACAAAAAATATTATGCTCGCTTCGACTAAGGGAATCAGGTCAGATATGTTTTGATATATATTATATGATATAGTTAAATTATATGGAGATTCTATTAAAATATTTAATAGGATCTGTTAACGTTATTTTCCTTGCGGTCTGGAAGTATAAATTAGTCTTTTGTTTTCTATATTTATAGTAAATATAATAGCGGCAGGGATTTTTGTTTATAGTATGTTTGATATTCCATCTGTATCTTTTGGAAAATATTTTTAGCCACTCAAGAGGTAAGCGTAATGCCGGCAGGTGACCATGAGATTAAATGTATGGCGTGTGGTTTAAACTGCCCTATTGAAGCGGAAGATAAAATGGAGCGATCCCTTTGCGGAGAGAGGAAATTTTCTGTATGGCCAGATAAAAACTATTATTTTAAGCGAGCGGTTAATGATTTGGTTTTCCGTGAAATTACCTGTTTTCTGCCTGAAGGAATGGTGGTGGTGGATTTCTCCCTCGACAATATTTTGTATTTTCTGCATGAGGAGTGGGCTGAAAAACTGCAGGAGACCGGGCTGAAAGTTATTTTACTCGCGGATAAGAGCATGCTGCCCATGGCTAATTTTTGGATGCTGCGCTCCGGGTTATTATGGTCGGTGGTAGAGGTCAACGATAGCTTAAGCAGCTTAATCAAGAAAATAAAACGCATCATGCTGGGGCGAAATCTTCGCTGCCGGCGCACACCGTCGCTGACGGAGCATGAAATGAAGACGCTGCGCCTGCTGGCGGACGGGCACTCCAGTCAGGATATCGCCCACATCATGGCGTGCGATACCCGCAGCGTCTACCGCTTTCTTTTGGATTATAGGGGAAAGGATTGTCTGGCGAAATATGATCTGGCGTACAAAACCGGGCGTTTTTAAGCGCTAAAACACGTCGCAGTTTGCAGGGAAGTAAATCAGAAGGATGTGCTAAATCTTCACCGGAAGAAGCGGGCAATGCTTCTCGGTGAAATGGGGCGCTTCAGCCTGAACTGGCTTTGTCTGGAAGCCGCCGTAGCGCCACCGGGACGATGGCAGCGTGGATTTTGACTTGCAGACAAATGAGCCAATATTTTCGATGCGCCCGGGCGCTTACGCCTCTTTCAGCAGAGGAAGCAGGTGATTCTCGGTAAGAGGAGCAAGCTTAATATGCCGATCCTGGCCCGGCGTATACCAGATAACTTCTTCTATTTCGGCCGTCGGCGTAAAATTCGCTCTGTTGGTGGCTATCTGAAAGATATCCGCAGAGACCGTATGGCCCGGCTCGTTTGCCGCCGTATCGGTGAAACGGCCGACCGGAACCAGTTCTTCAGGTGAAACGCTAAAGTTGAGCTCCTCTTCGAGCTCGCGGATCAGCGCCGCTTCCGGGGTTTCCCCGATTTCAGGCTTTCCACCGGGCTGCATAAAGTACTCAGTCCCTCGTTTGCGTACTAAAAGACAGCGTCCTTGACCGTCGACGATCGTTGCCGCCGCGATGTGAATATTTTTTATGGTGTTCAAGAGATACCCCAGTTATATACCGATAGTGTTCAACGACCCGCGTTCGTTTCGCTTCTCGCGAAACAACGCCTGGGCCATCATGATAACGGCCTTAGCGTGCTAATCAATCCCGTCAATTCTCGCAAAACCTGCTGACGGCGCGGGCGGCGCTCATTTATGATAGCCTGCGAAATATAACGTCTATGCGGGAAGTGCAGCCTCTATGTCAATTCAGAAAATCGCTCGCCTGGCGGGCGTCTCGGTGGCGACGGTATCGCGGGTATTGAATAACAGCGATACCGTTAAAGCGAAGAATCGCGAACGTGTGCTGCAGGCGATCAAAGAGAGTAACTACCAGCCTAATCTGCTGGCCCGCCAGCTGCGAACGGCCCGCAGCAATATGATTCTGGTGATGGTCTCTAATATCGCTAACCCCTTTTGCGCCGAGGTGGTCAAGGGTATTGAAGAAGAGGCGGAAAAGAACGGCTACCGGATCCTGCTGTGTAATTCCGGCTCGGATTTGGCCCGTTCTACCTCTGGCCTGCAGCTGCTCTCCGGCAAAATGGTCGACGGCATCATCACCATGAACGCGCTCTCCAGCCTGCCGGAACTGACCACCATGATCGGCGACGCGCCCTGGGTACAGTGCGCGGAATATGCCGATAACGGCAGCATCTCCTGCGTCGGCATCAACGATGTCGACGCGGCGCAGGGCGCCGTTTCCCGGCTGGTTGACGGCGGGCGAAAACGCATTGCCTTAATCAACCACGATCTCAGCTATCGCTACTCGCGCCTGCGCGAGCGCGGCTACAAAAGCGTGCTGCACGTTCGCGAACTGGCGTATCAACAGGTCACTTACGCCAGCGACCTGAGCGCCGCCGCCGGTACCCGGGCGATGGAAACGCTGCTGGCGCAGAAAGAGAAACCGGATGCGGTATTTGCGGTCTCAGATTCGCTGGCGGCGGGCGCGCTGCGGGCTATCGCTCAGGCCGGATTGCGGGTGCCGGAAGATATTGCGGTAATCGGTTTTGATGGTACCGAACTGGCCGAAGTGGTATCACCGCAGTTGACCACCGTGGAACAGCCTTCGCGCGAGATTGGCCGTACCGCCGTGACGCTACTGATGAAGAGAATCGATAATCCCGACGCTGCGGTCGAGCGGGTGATGATGGACTGGCGCGTGATCCCCCGCGCCAGCACCTGAGTTTTACCCGGATACCGCGCCCGCCAGCGAACGAATATCGTTGCCGGTGGGGGACTGGTGAATACGCAGGCCGAACTCATCAACCACGGCAAAAACGTGGTCGAAAATATCCGCCTGAATGCTCTCATATTCCGCCCACACCACGGTGTTGGTGAAGCAGTAAATCTCAATCGGCAGGCCGCTGGCGTCCGGAGCCAGCTGGCGCACCATCAGCGTCATGTCCTTACGGATGCGCGAATGGTTGCGTAAATACTCCTGCAAATAAGCGCGGAAGGTGCCGATATTGGTCATTTTGCGCTGGTTTAGCACCGACTGGTCGGTGGCGTTCTGCTGGTTCCACAGGCTAATTTCCTGATGACGCGAATCCATATACGGCTTCAGCAGCCGGGCCTGAATTAAGCGCTGCTGCTCCTGTTCATCGAGAAAATGAATGCTGGTGGTATCGATATTCAGGCTGCGCTTAATCCGGCGACCGCCGGATGCCGACATACCGCTCCAGTTTTTAAACGAGTCGGAAACCAGCGACCAGGTGGGAATGGTGGTGATGGTATTGTCCCAGTTGCGCACTTTCACCGTGGTCAGGCCGATGTCGATCACCGCGCCGTCGGCGCCATATTTCGGCATCTCCAGCCAGTCGCCGAGCTTGAGCATATCGTTGGCGGAGAGCTGAATACCTGCCACCAGGCCGAGAATCGGGTCTTTGAACACCAGCATCAGTACCGCGGCCATCGCGCCGAGGCCGCTAATCAGAATCGCCGGCGACTGGCCAATCAGTAAGGAGATAACCAGAATGCCGACAATAATCGCGCAGACCAGCTTAATTCCCTGAAATATCCCTTTAAGCGGCAGTTGAGAAGCGGTGGCGAATTTCTGCGATAAATTGAACACTACGTCCAGCAGCGAAAAGAAGGACAGCATCGCGTAGATCATCACCCACAGCTGCGCGCAGGTAGTGAGTATTTCCGCCGCCTCGCTGCCTTTTTGTAGCCATAGCACCGCCTGCACATTGACGATAATCCCCTGCAGGGTGAAGGCCAGACGATGAAATAATTTGTTCTGGGTAATAATTTGCAACCATAGGTGGCTGCTGGCCTGCGCCCGCTTTTCGAAGGTACGCAGCACCACTTTGTGCAGAATAAGGTGAACGACAATCGCCGTCAGAAAAATAATGCCGAAGATAATAATGAGTGAGGTGGTGGGGGTAATTTTGATGCCTAATGCGGCGATGTGCGATATTAATTCCTGCATAACGTCTCCTTTACATCCAGCGGTTATGATGACCGCTGGATGTCTATTATGCAAATCGCAGGTTACGCCGATGTGAATTATGGCGTCGCTACCGCCGGACGGACGTTAAGGTGTCGGCGTAGCCACAGCGCGATGGCGCCCAGTACCAGCATCATCACCACTTCCACCGCCAGGAAATCGATCAGCGCCCGGGGATAGTCGCCGCCGCTGCGCTGGGCGAGAGTTAAGAATAGCGACCCGAGAATTGCCGGGCCCAGGCCCAGCGTCGCCTGCTGCAGGGTGCTGAGAATTGCGCTCCCGGCCCCGGCGTCAGAAGCGCTGATGTCGCGCATCCCGATGCGATAAAAGCTGTTCACGATCAGCGCCTGCCCGTAGCCGATAAGCGCCGTGGAGGGGACCAGCGCCAGGGTGCTGGTGTGGGTAGCGAGGCGATAAAAGGTCGCGCACAGCAGCAGCAGGCCGACAATCTGCACCGACAGGCCAGTCAGCAAAATGCGTCCCATGCTGTAGCGGGCAATCAGCTTCGGCGCGTACAGCGCGGAGATGAAGTAGGCCACGCCGAGCGCGATAAAGCTATTCCCGGACTGCCACGGCGCCATTCCCAGACCGGCCTGCATGGTCAACGCCATACAGAACATAAATCCGGACCAGGCGCTGAAAAAGAGCAGGGCGATGGCCATGCCAAAGCGAATGCTGGTGAGCTTCAGCAGGCGAGGCGGCAATAGCGGCTGCTCGCCGCGCTGCTGTTTGCTCAGCGCGCTGGCCCGCATCCAGACCAGCAGCGGCAGCACCGCAGCTAACATCAGCTGCAGCGTCCACGGCCAGTGCAGCTCCGGCCCCAGCGCCATCGGAAACAGCAGGCAGCAGAGGATCAGCGCAAGGCTGAAGGTGCCCTGCCAGTCGATGCGCGAATGCGCTTCGCGCCGGGTCTCCGGGACGTATCGCGGACTAAAGGCCAGCACCAGCAGGCAGATCGGCACATTAATAAAGAAGGCATTCCGCCAGCCTAAACCGGCGATATCCGCCGAGACCAGCCAGCCGCCGCCCATCTGACCGACGATAAAGGCGATACCGCCAATGCCGCCGTACAGGCTGATGGCCCGGGCGTGGGCGTTGCCTTTGAGGGTGATATGCAGCGTGGCGAGGATCTGCGGCACGATTAGCGCCGCGCCGGCGCCCTGGACCGTGCGCGCCGCCAGCAGCGTGGTGATAGAGTTTGCCATTCCGCACAGCAGGGAGGCGACGCCAAAAATCGCCACGCCCCACATAAACAGACGGCGGCGGCCATAGTTATCGCCAAGTTTGCTGCCCATCGCCAGGCAGACGGCAAAGGCGACGCCGTACAGCGCGACGATCAGCTCCAGCTGGGTGGCGCTGGCGTTCAGCGATTGGGTGATGGAGTCCAGCGCGACGTTGGCGATCGAGGTGTCGATCAGCGGCAGCATCTGGCCGGTCAACAGAAGGAATAAACCGGCGCGGCCGGGTGAAACAGCAGACGAATTCATCGGATCTCTCCATTGCGTCATTCAGCGGATGGCCGTAGCATCACCGATAAATTAAACGGGTACCAGTTCCTGCTTATACTGGTATTGGCACTACCATGCTGGAGGTTTTATGACGACCATGCCGCAACGTGAATCGACGATCGCCGCGCCCGATGATGCCCGTAAACAGCTGGGGGCATTTCTGCGCGCCCGGCGTGAGAGCCTCGATCCGCAGCGCCTGGGGTTGCCGCGCGTTGGCCGACGACGCACGCCGGGTCTGCGGCGGGAAGAGGTGGCGATGCTGGCGGAGGTCGGCGTCACCTGGTACACCTGGCTGGAGCAGGGGCGGGACGTTAATCCGTCCGAGGCCGTGCTGGTGTCGGTGGCGAACGCGCTGCAGTGCAGCCCGCTGGAGACCCGGCACCTGTTTGTCCTGGCCGGACTGACGCCGCCGGAAGCCGCGCAGGTCACGGTATGCGAAGGCATCAGCCCCGGCACCCGGCGGATGCTTGATAGCCTGATGCCGCAGCCCGCCAGTATTCAGAAGCCGAGCTTCGATATTGTGGCCTGGAACGACAGCTTCTGCCGCCTGATGGGTATCGATTTCGCCACCATTCCGGAAGAGGATCGCAACTGTATTTATCTGTATCTGACCAATGAAACCTGGCGCAGCCGTATTGAAAATCGCGATGTGCTGGCGACGTTTGTCTCCTATTTTCGCGCGGCGATGGCGGAGCACCGCGGCGATCCGCTGTGGGAGAATAAGCTGGCGCGCTTTTTTGCCGCGTCGGCGGAGTTTGAGTCCCTCTGGCATCAGCGCTATGAGGTGCGCGGGGTGGAAAATCAGGTGAAAAACTTTAACCATCCGCAGCTCGGACGCTTCAGCCTGCAGCAGATGTACTGGTACTCGGCCCCGCGTAACGGCTCGCGCCTGCTGGTCTATTTGCCGATGGATGAAATGGGCGAACGGGCGCTGGCGTGGCTGGATAAACACTAATGACAAGGAATCAGATTGCTGACAAAGTTCAATCTTCAGGAACTGCCCGGCGGCGCGATGCTTGCGCAGGCCTACAGCGCATTGCATAGCAGGTTGATATTGCGGTTTTTCGTAGGCCCGGCAAGGCGCCGCCCGGCAGAAATGCGAGCACAATAGCCAAAAAAAGGTTTGTCATCAGTCTCAAGGAATGCCCATGAATATTACCCGTAAAGAGCAGCGCATTATTCAGCGCGCGCTAAAGGCGTGGCAGGCCAGCGGCGATTTAGCCCCTGAGGATAGCCAGCGGCTGGCGCAAACGCTGCGCGTCTCTCCCTTCGACTGGCAGCGGCTGAGCCGCTATGCGTTCTGGACCGCGCTGGCCTGCGTGCTGGTCGCGCTGGGCAGCCTGTTTGCCGACAGCGCCCTGATTGAGCTTCTGCTGAGCCTGTTCAGCCGCTCGGCGCTGACGCGAATCATCCTGCCCGCGCTGCTGGCGGTGGCCTGCTACGCCTGGGGTTTTCGCCGCCAGCGGCGGGAAACGCAGTGGCACTACAGCACTGAGGCGATCCTCTTTCTGGGGGTTATTTTTACCGCCGTGGCGCTGTGGCAGCTTGGCGAACGTCTGGATACCGGCAGCGGTCATATCGCGCCGCTGTTCCTGGCCGGATGCCTGATTTACGGCGCGATTGGCTTTTTTGCTCGCTCCGGGCTGGTGTGGCTCTTTTTTCTGCTGTCGCTGGGCAACTGGTTCGGTGCAGAAACCGGCTACGTTTCGGGCTGGGGCGCCTACTGGCTGGGCATGAACTACCCGATCCGCTTCGTGCTGTTCGGCGGCGCGCTGCTTGCGCTCTGCTACGGCGCGCAACACGCTTTGCGCCAGCGCCAGCTGTTTACCGTCAGTAAAGCGATGGGGCTGATCTATCTGTTTATCGCCCTGTGGATCCTGTCGATTTTTGGCAACTATGACCTGGATAGCTGGTCCAGCATAGCGCAAAGGCAGCTGCTGCCGTGGGGGCTGCTGTTCGCCGTGGCGGCGGGGATCTGTATCTATATCAGCCTGAAAACCGACGACGGCATGCTGCGCGGCTTCGGTCTGACGTTCCTGGCGATCAACCTCTATACCCGTTTCTTCGAGTTCTTCTGGGATGGCGTGCACAAAGTCGCATTTTTCCTGATCCTCGCAGTCTCGCTGGCGGTAATTGGCCGCTATGCGGAGCGCATCTGGCATGCGGGAAGGGTAACCCATGAATAATTAAGCTTTTTTAAGAAGTGTGGCAGGGGGCAGCGACGTCTTACGCGAATTGTCGTATAAGCGAATTTTACGCTTTTGACAGGGGCGCAAGATGAATAAGGAGTCGATTTTTCGCCAGCTAGAACAACGGATCGTCGGGCGACCGCTGACCGCGGAAGCGCTTGGCGAGTTTAATGCGATGGCGATTGCCGATAGCCTGAAGCAAAAACGCAGTATCATCAGCCATCATCTGAATAATCTCCATCGCGAGCAGCGGGTGGTCAAAGTAAATGGTCGCCCGGTGCTGTTTTTACCCATTGCCGCGCTGCGCGACCACCACCGCCTCGCGGTTCGACACGGCGAATACGCTTCCCTTCAGGCCCTGTGCGCTGAGCGCCAGGATAGTCTGGCGCAGCTGATAGGCGCTCAGGGCAGCCTGCAGGAAGCTTTGCGGCAGTGCAAGGCCGCCATCAGCTACCCCGGCGCAGGTCTACCGCTTCTGCTGCGCGGTCCCACCGGCACGGGGAAAAGTTTCCTTGCGCGCCAGCTCTGGCGTTATGCGATGGAACAGGGCGTTTTGCCTGCCGATGCGCCTTTTACCGTGTTTAACTGCGCTGAGTACGCGAATAATCCAGAGCTGCTGACCTCGAAATTATTCGGGCACGCGAAGGGCGCCTTTACCGGTGCGGATAAATCAGTCCCCGGTCTTATCGAGACCAGCAACGGCGGGGTACTGTTTATTGATGAGGTTCATCGTCTGCCCCCCGAAGGACAGGAGAAGCTGTTCCATTTTATGGATAACGGTAGCTGGCGGCGGCTGGGGGAGAGCAGCGAGGAGCGCAGCGCCACGGTACGGCTGATTTTTGCTTCAACGGAGGATCTGGAAAAGCACTTCCTGGCGACTTTTATACGTCGTATTCCGGTGATCGTCAAAATCCTGCCGATCGCCGAGCGTGGACAGTATGAAAGACTGGCGTTTATCCATCACTTTTTTCGCCGTGAAGCGCAGCGATTACATCACGATCTGGCGCTGGACGGCGAAATCATCAGCCAGCTGATGCGCGAAACGCTCGAGGGTAACGTCGGCGGACTAGAGAATTTGATCCGCAATATTTGCGCCAGCGCCTGGACATTTGGCGAGCGGGATAGCGATCTTTTACAGATAAAAGCGGGTTTACTGCCCGACCGGTTGCTGGCGGATGCGCCTTTTTCTCTTCAGCAAAATAGCGAACGGGTCATGATTTACCGCGATGGCGACGCGCAGCCTTTGTTTTCCGGTCGTCATCATGAGTATCAACGGCTAACGGAAAATATTTGCAGCCTCTGCGAGGAACTCGGGAAGGACAATATCAGCGCAAGGACCTTTGAAAAGCTCATTTATCAAAACGTGACGCTCTATCTCGATGCGTTGATGAATCAGGAGAGCGCGGTCTCTCTTCAGGACAAGCGGCTGCGCTTTATTGAGGATGTGGGCAAGGCGATCGCCGCCAATTACGATCTCCAGCTGAATGCCGAATTCGCCTATCTTACTGGCCGCTACCTGACCAGCCTGCCTCTTGCTCCGCGCAGCGTTGCCGAGCCCGCGCGTCTGGTGATGCAGCGCTGGCTGGAGTCCTCAGCGGGGCTGGCGCAGCGTATCGCGGGGAAACTACTGGATGTCGTCAATAACAAATACGATCTGCTCATCGATACGCTTGACCGCCTGGCGGTTGCCGCTATCGTCAGCAATGCGATTGATGCGACCAGCGGCGGAAAAGTGAAAGCGGTGATTATCGCCCACGGCTATTCGACCGCCAGCAGCATTGCGGGGGTCGCCAATCGCCTGATTGGCGAGAAGATCTACCAGGCGATGGACATGCCGATGGAGGTGGCGTTCAGCGACGTCAGCCGCGCCGTGGTTGATTATCTCCAGCATACCGATACCCGAGCCGGAGTCATGGTGCTTATCGATATGGGCTATACCAAAGAGATTGCCGATGCGCTTTTGTCGGTGATTAACGGCCCGCTGGTGGTGGTGGATAACGTCACGACGCGCATGGCGCTGAACGTCGCCAGCGAGATCGCGCTGGGGAAAAATATCGAACATATTGCCGAAGAGATCGTGCCGCTCAATCAGTCGCGCTGGGATGTCTTCTGGCCGACAGAAAAAAAAGAGCGTGCTCTGCTGGTGACCTGCATTACCGGAATCGGTACTGCGTTTAAATTTAAAAATCTGATGGAGAAGAGCCTGCTCAGCGACTTTGATATTAACATTATCGCCTGCGAGTATACGCGCTTAAAAAATAGCCGCACGGCGATATCCTTGCTCCACCAGTATGAAGTGATTGCGGTTGTGGGTACGCACGACCCACAGCTGGCGGGGGTGCCATGGGTAGGTATTGAAGAGCTGCTGGGCGAGCAGGGGCATCGGCATCTCAGTCAGCTCTTAAGCGGCTATCTCAATGAGAAGCAAATTGCGCTGATTAATAAAAATATGGTTCGTGAGTTTTCGCTGCATAACGTCGTCAACTCCTTGACGATACTGAATGCCGGAAAAACGATGAGCCATATTGAGACTATTATTGCAGAGTGGCAAAACACGCTTGGCTTTAATTTTAATAATAATTTAATTATTAGCCTGTATGTGCATCTCAGCTGCATGATTGAGCGTCTGGTAATGCGTAATGAAATTACCCATTATAAAAATCTTGAGCAATTTTCTCGCCAGCACGGAGAATTTATTGCTATGGTGAACCACTCGTTTCAGCGCCTGAAAATACTCTATAACGTGACGCTGCCGGTAGCGGAAATTGGTTATATTCACGATATTTTTGAATTACGCGTTGACGATTTTCGCTGGTAATCCTCAGCGCAGCCCCGGAGCAGGTCGCCGGGGCTGGCAGAGGGTTAGCGAATTAATATTCGACTTTCCACATATAGCGGCGGGTGGTCAGAGGATGGTTGCGGGCGGTGGCCAGCGCCAGGTTGTACACATCAAGAACGCAGTTGTGCAGCAGGCCGCAGAAATATTCGCGCACGCTGGCGTGAAGCGCATCAATTCCCACTTTTTCCACGTCAATAATCTGCAGTTTTCCCTGATAGCGTTCGATAAAGCGGATCGCGCGATCGTCCAGCGGACGGGTGCGGCCGCTGCTTTTTAATAAAATGAACGGCGTTCCCGGTTCGGTAATCTCAAAGGGGCCGTGGAAATACTCGCCGCTATGGATGCTGGCGGAGTTAATCCACTGCATCTCCAACAGAATACAGATGGATTCCTGATGCGCGGCACCGAACGAAGGACCGCTGCCCATCATATAAATGACCTTTTCACTTTTCCAGGCTTCGGCAAAATGCTGCGCATCCGCTTGCACCTGCTGCTGAGCGCCGCGCACCACGGATTCAAAACTGGCAAAGGCGCTGACCATCTCAGCGTAATGGTCGTATCCTTCTGTTTGCGCCAGGATCTCCAGCGCCAGCCACAGGCTGTACGCCGCTTTTTGCTGTGTCGGATCGACAGTTTCGGGATAGCGAGCCCAGCAGTATTCGATAGTGTAATCGCTGTGTTCGCACAGCGGCGTGCCGGGGGTATATACCAGTCCAATCGTAGCCGCGCCTTTTTGACGCGCGATGCGGGCGGCTTCGACCGTTTCAGCGGTGTTGCCCTGCTGAGAGGCAAGGATCACCACGCTATTTTCCCCTAATGCTTGCGGCGTCGCGTGGACAAATTCATTACTGGTCACATAACCGACGGCCAGCTTTTTCGCTTCACAATCGAGAAAATATTTCCCCGGCCAGAAGCCGGTCAACGAACCCCCGCAGCCAACAAACCACACGCGTTCAATACGTTGCCTGGTTAAAATATCGCGAATAATATGGTGGGCGTTTTTCTGAGCTATAGACATATTGGTCTCCTTGAGATGTAAAGGGTCCTCCGCTGCATGGCGGATAACTTTTACAGGGCATTATTTAATTAAGTTTTTTACTTTTCATTTTCTGGTGGAACTGCGGATCCTTAGGTATTGCGGGATCGACACCCTTCACTGGCGGTAGCCTGGCGCAAACCATTTGCAATGGAATAATATATTCAAAGATTGCAAAGTCTGGATCGTTAATAAACGTAAAGGGCATGTTCTTACCGTTATTGTCAACATGCGGGCCAATGCGATAAATATGCGGCGTCCAACCAGACAGTATTTCCGCCAGACGATCCTGACGCTCATCGGGATGCGGATCGAGCATAATCAGGGTTGAACGCTCATCGAAGGCGTTATAGATCCCGTGGATGAATTCCTCAAATTCATAGCCGGCCACCGGGCAGCGCAGCGTTTCAAGCATCTTTAGCGCGCCTTCCTGAACGGTGCCAAACAGTCCTGCCGGGCCGGTCAGGCGAATATCTGCGCTGTCGATAAGCGGCCGGGCGTGATTGAGAACCCACGCCTGCGAGGCCTCAATGAGCGTCGGCAAATGATTGAACGTCCTCTCCATGCGGACGAGTAGCGCCTTGCGCTCCTCATCGCTCAGGCGCTGCTGGCGGCTGGCGACGGCAAGCGCAAGCAGTATCAGGTTGAGTATGGTGCAGTGATAACCTTTGGTTTTGGCGCCGGCGCGCTCTTCTCCACAGGGGACCGTCAGGATCAAATCTGCCGCCTGGTCGATGGCAGCTGGCGCTTCCCCGGCCATGGAAGCGGTAAGGTGCCCGGCTGCCCGGGCGCGCTCCATTGCGGCGAGAGTGGAGAGGCTGCCGCCTCCCTGAGAAATGCCGATGACCAGCGCTTTATCGCTGAGGGATAGAGCCGTCTCGTCCAGCAGGAAGGGCCAGTACACATCGACCGGGATGCCGCACCACTGCTGCATAAACGACCGCGCGGTCAGCGCGCCGTGGTAAGACGTACCGGAACCGGTCAGGATGATTCGAGAGATCCCGCGATCCGCCAGCGCTTTCGCCGCTTGCCAGAGATCTTCCCGCGTCTGCGTTAGCATAGCGAGCAGGCGAGCGGGGGTTTCATTCATATAGTCTTCTACGTGCATGGGTGATATTCCTCTTCTTAAAGCAGGCCTAACGCGCTGGCTGCCATGCCAAATGCGATGGTGCCTAACAGGATCCAGTTGATGTTGACTCCCTTACGGATCAGCTTGTACATCCCAAGGGTGAAAAGCAGAGGCAGCAGCGAAGGAAGTATTTTGTCGATAAACTCCTGTGCCTTCATGGTCGTCTGCCCGGCAGTGAAGCTGAGCGGGGTGGTGATATCTATCATACTGGCGGTCATCGCGCCGACGACCATCAGGCCAACGATTGACGCGATATAGGTGACCCGATCCATGAGTCCGCTTTGGTAAATCCGCATCAGCCAGGTGGTGCCAGCCCGATAGCCGAGCTTCAGCCCATACCAGCGGCATAACAGATGCGGTAGGTTATAAACTAACAACGCCATTATCGGTCCCAGGAGGCTGCCCTGCTGGGCGAAATAAATTCCCATCCCGGCGGCAATCACCTTCAATGACCCCCAGAATATGGAATCACCGATACCCGCCAGCGGCCCCATCAGGCTGGTTTTAATCGCGTTTATCGATTCTTCATTAAATTCGGGATTGCGCTGATTCTCCTCTTCCATAGCGATCGACAAGCCGAAGATAAAGGTGGAGAGGTGCGGCGTGGTGTTAAACAGCACCAGATGGCGCTGCAGGGCGCGCCCCAGTTCCGTCGGGTCCTGATAGATACGCTTCAGGGCCGGCGACATTGCGAAGGCGTAGCCCATATGCTGCTGGCGCTCGTAGTTCCACGAGCCCTGCAGCGTAAAGGAGCGCCAGAACACGCTGCGTAAATCCCGAGCGGTGACCCGGCTTGCGTCATCGCTTTGCGGCTGGGCGGCGCCTGACAGGGTCTGCGTCATTTCACTCATGATTAGCTCTCCTGCTGCTTAAGATTAAGAAACTGGCTGATGATAAAAGCCAACACCACGGCGAATAGCGCGATGGCGATGATATCCAGTTTGGTATATGCCGCTATCAGAAAGCCCAGACCGAGGTACGGCATAAGTTTGCTGCTGAGCATCATGCTGATCAGCAGGGCGAAGCCGAGCGCCGGCAGGATCTTACTGGCGACGATCAATCCGTTGGTGATCACCGGCGGAATCGCCTCAAGGAACCAGCTAACCGCCGAAGAGCCGAGCAGGATGGCGAAAAAAACCGGCAGAAATCCGTTTAAAAAATAGAGCAGCGTCGGACCGCCGAGGTGCATCAGGCCGACCATCCGGGTATTACCTTGCGCCGCATAGCGGTCCGCCAGATGACCGAAGCGGGCGTTCACCACGCGTACCAGAATGCCCAGCGTTTGCGCCAGCATTGAGACGGGGATGGCGATGGTGAGTGCAGCCTCCGGACCGCGGCCGGACATGATCGAAAACGCGGTCGCCAGTACGGAGCCGGTCACGATATCGGGTGGGTGCGCGGCGCCGATGGCGACGTTGCCGAGAAAAATAAGCTCCAGCGTAGCGCCAATCAGAATCCCCTCATGCAGATTGCCGCAGACCAGACCGGTGAGGGCGCACATCACCAGCGGCCGGTCGATCATCGATACCCCAAGCAGGCGGCCATCGAGGATCCCCAGGGCGGCAATCAGTCCGAGTAACGTTGCGGTGAGCAACATAGTGACCTCCGAAGTTAAAGTTGTTCGTTGAGGAGCTCGGCCGAGTGGGCGGGTACCTGACGCATCTCCAGCCGAATGCCTTTCTCTTTCAGCGCTCTGCTATCGGCGATTTCCTCTTCGGTCAGATAGATGGCCTTGCCGAATTGTCTTGCGCCCTCCTTCTGCGGCAGACCGCCGTAGTTAATGGCGTTAATTCCCGGGACTTTTTCTACCAGCGCGAGGGTTTCAGCAGTATTGCCAAGGACCACCATGACTTTTTTATGATCCAACTTGCCGCCGTTAAGCTTTTCCGCCGCCTGTTCAACGGTGGCGATGTCCAGCGTGACGCCCGCCGGCTTGGCCAGGTTAAGCGACATCGTAATGAAGGCATCCGCCGCGGCTTTGGCGTTAGCGACGATGATATGGTCGATATCCAGCGCTCGGGTCCAGGCAAAAACCACCTGGCCGTGCAGCAGCCGATAATCAATGCGCACGAGTTTAATCATGAGATTCTCCCTGTGGGTCAGAGGATGGTTGTGTTAGTAGAGGGTTGATGAAAACAATGGATTCACGCGCCGCGCTGGTGGCGTAGACAATCGCGGCCTCGGTAGTGGCTTCTTCGCACAGCAGAAACTCCAGCAGCAGAGTCAGATTGATGCCGGCGACCACGAAAACGTTACGATGGCGCATCAAGACGCTCACGGCGCTATTGTTGATACTGCCGCCAAGCAGGTCGGTAAAGATCACCACTTCATCACCATTCGCCTGGACGATGAGATGCTCCAGGGTTTGCTCCAGCTGTTCGGTGGTCACGATATCTTCGTCATAGGCGCAGACCGGGATAACGCCGTGTTCGTCGCCAATCAGCAGCGATAAACTGTTCACCAGTCCGCGAGCAAAATGGCCGTGGCTGGCCACATAGATATGTTTCACCCGGTTTCTCCTTCATCCAGATAGTGGTATCTGTTAAGAGCAAAGGGCGTGCCAGAAATAAAAAATATTATTTATCAATTAATTAAAGCGGCTGGTTCACACTAAAGGCGTTATTCCTGGCACAAGCGGGCTTATTAACGCCGGAAACCTGGCACAAAAGGCAGAAAAAGAGGGGGAAAGAGTGGGGGGAGAAAGTCCCGGGCGAGACGCTGCTGCGCCATGGCCCGGGCGTTCCCGGCAGAAGGGAATTAAATCTCGGTAATCGTCGTCGCCTGCGGCAGGCGTGATTTCGGCAGGGAGGCGTTAAAGTCTTCAACGCTATGATGGCCGACCGGCACCACGACCAGGCTGGTGTAGCCCTTGGCCTTCAGGTCAAATTCGGCATCGAGAATTGCGAAATCGACGCCTTCAATCGGTACGGCGTCCAGGCCCATTGCCGCCACGCCCAGCAGGAAGTTGCCGACGTTCAGATACACCTGCTTCGCCATCCACTGGTCGTCGTCATGCAGATCTTTGCGGTGCATATCGGCAAAGAAGGTGCGGCCTTTATGGTTTGCCGCTTTGGCTTCGGCGTTAGCAAAGCGGCCATCGGCCTCTTCCTGATCGACCACGCGCTCAAGCCAGGCGTCGTCCATTGCGGTTTTGGCGCAGAACACCACCACGTGCGATGCGTCGAGAATTTTACGTTCGTTAAACACGTAGGTGCCGCTCGCCGCTTTGGCGACGCGCGCTTTGCCTTCATCGCTGCTGGCAACGATAAAATGCCACGGCTGGGAGTTGGTGCTTGACGGGCTGTACTGCAGCAGCGTTTTCAGGTTTTCCGCCTGCTCGGCAGTTAGCTTTTTGGTGGCGTCAAATGCCTTGGTGGAGTAGCGCTTTAAGGCAACCGATACGATATCCATACTCTTCCTCACTGTTTACAACCCCTTGCGGGTGCGTTTCGTGAAGGAAGAGTACAGCGATGGCGGGCAAATGATAAGGGGCAAAAATGCGATAACACTTATCGCGCAGCGCTGAAAATCACCCCGGGCGCAGCCGCTGCTGCTCTTTTTTGCTCAGTTTATCGACGATCAGATTCCACGAATCATCAATCAGCTCCGCCAGCAGGTCCACGCTGATATCCTCGCCGGGAACCACGGTGATCCAGTGCTTTTTGTTCATGTGATAGCCGGGCTCGATGCTGCGGTAAATGGCCTGATGAAGCAGCGATTTTTGCGGATCGCACTTCAGGTTGACCAGCGCGCGGCCGCGTACCGTTGCGGTGAGCATAAAAATCCGCCCGCCGACTTTAAACACATCGTACTCCGGGCCGAACGGCCAGCAGTGCTCGGTAAAGGGAAGCTCCAGCGCAATACGGTGCGCGTGGTCATGCAGCGAGCGGTGGTCCATCAGCGCGTATCCTCATGTAACGCCTGCCACATTGCTTCAAAGCCTAGCGCAATGAGCTCCGGGGCACGCTGCGGATCGTTGCTGGCGTACTCAATCGTGGTTTCCGCCAGCGACAGAAACAGCGCATCGCCAAAGGTGCGATAGGCATCGCTAAGAAAAATTGGCTTAACCGAAAGCTGGCATATCTCGTTGAGCTCAGGAAACATCTCTTTAACCCGGGTACGCGTTTCATCGGTAATCCGTTCGCTCAGGGACATGCGGCGTATGGCTTTATGCTCCATCGGTTTGCGCATACCCCAGTCGATATAGCTGTTCCAGATATTGCGGGCATTCTCTTTCGGACGGGATTCGTTCGGTTTAAGACTGGCCACCATGACCTGTACTAACCCCGATTTGATAGAGAGATAAAGCTCGTTAAGCAGATCGTCCTTGGTGGCAAAGTAGCGAAACAGCGTCCCCTCGGCTACCCCGGCGCTGCGGGCGATAGCGGAGGTTGAGGCGGCGATTCCCGACTGGGCAAAGGCGGCGGTTGCGGCCTCCAGTAACGCTTGCTTTTTATCTTCACTCTTAGGACGAGCCACTACACTTTACCTCACAGGTTATAAAACCACGATCTAAGCATGCCCGGTACGGGCACTGCAACGTTGTCTGTCAAAATTTGAAAATCGTCTTGACGACTTTCAGCTTCTTCCTAATAATGAGTGCTTACTCACTCATAATCAACCCTTATAACAAAAACCTCCAGGAAGGAGGATTTCGCCAGGTCAGGATATGAACCGTGTCATTTTCAGCGTGGTCGCCATCATGTTATTAGCGTTAGCAACAACTTTGCCGTTTGTGTTAAATGCCGGATTTGGCCAGGCGCCGCAGGGCGCGCAGCTCAGCCTGGTGGAACAGTCGCCGCACTATCATGACGGCCAGTTTCACAATCAGCTCCCGACGCCGGGTTTTACCGGGCAAAAAAATATGCTGGCCGCGTGGTGGGAGTTTCTCGTCGCCAGGCGCGAGAACGCCAGACCGGCCCAGCCGCTGCCGTTGGTGAACACCGATCTGGCGGGCCTGCCGTCAGGGCAGGACGCGATGGTCTGGCTCGGTCACTCCTCCTGGTATCTGCAGCTGGCGGGCAAACGCATCCTGATTGATCCCGTATTTAGCAACTATGCCGCACCCTTCTCTTTTATTAATAAGGCCTTTACCGGGGATTACCCATGGCACGCTGAGGGAATGCCGGAGATCGACCTGCTGATCATCTCGCACGATCACTATGATCATCTCGATTACGCCACCATCAAAGCCCTGATGCCGAAGGTCAAGCGCGTGATAACGCCGCTGGGCGTGGGGTCGCACCTGCGCTACTGGGGAATGGAGAGCGCGATAATCAGCGAGGCGGACTGGAATCAGGCGCTGCAGGTGAGCGATGAGCTGACGGTACACGTCCTGCCCGCGCGCCACTTCTCCGGCCGCGGCCTCAAGCGCAACCAGACCCTATGGGCCAGCTTTATGTTCGTTACCCCGCAGCAGAAAATTTACTACAGCGGCGACAGCGGCTACGGCCCGCACTTTAAAGCCATTGGCGAACAGTTTGGCGAAGTGGATTTAGCGATCATGGAAAACGGTCAGTATGACCAGGACTGGAAGTACATCCACATGATGCCGGAAGAGACGGCGCAGGCCGCTGACGATATTCATGCACGCGCGGTGCTGCCGGGCCATGCCGGGCGCTTCGTGCTGGCAAAACACACGTGGGACGATCCGTATAAACGACTGGCGGAGGCCAGCACAGGGCGACCGTGGCGACTGCTGACGCCTATGCTGGGTGAGCCGGTTTGGGTCGCTGATAAAACGCAATCATTTAACGCCTGGTGGCGCTAACGATGAGAGTGGTTCAGGAGGAGAGAGGACATATGACTATTTCCGCTCAGGTCATTGATACTATCGTCGAGTGGATTGATGAAAATTTGCATCAACCGCTACGTATTGACGATATTGCGCGCCATGCCGGTTATTCGAAGTGGCATTTACAACGACTGTTTTTACAGTACAAAGGGGAGAGTCTGGGGCGCTATATCCGCGAGCGTAAGCTGCTGCTGGCGGCGCGCGATCTGCGCGATACCGATCAGCGGGTTTACGATATTTGCCTGAAATACGGCTTTGACTCGCAGCAAACTTTTACCCGCATCTTCACCCGTACGTTTAACCAGCCGCCGGGCGCCTACCGTAAAGAAAATCACAGCCGCGCGCATTGAAAAAGCGTCCGCCGGGGAAACCGGCGGAGGCTGTTCTTACCAGGCGTAGCTGACCGTTGCCGTCACCGTCCGACCAATGCCGTAGAAGCAGGCGCTATCGCTGGCGCAGGAGGCCACATACCTGGTATCCGCGATGTTGTTTACGTTGAACTGTACCTGCGCGCCTTTCAGGCTCGAGTTTAGCTCGCCCAATTCATAGCTGACCATGGCGTCATACAGATCTACCGCCGGAACCTTAAAGGTGTTTTTCGCATCGCCATAGCTGGTACCGATATAGCGTACGCCCACTCCCGCAGTCAGGCTTTTCAGCGCGCCGTCCGGCAGGGTATAGCTGGTGAAGGCTGAAGCCATATGGGTCGGAATACGCGCTGGCGTTTTCCCTTCGGTACCGACAACGGTAGTGTTGACGGTTTCTGCATCGGTATAAGTGTATGAAGCGATCAGATTGAGATTCTCAAAGAGCGTCGCGTGCGCTTCGGCCTCAACCCCTTTGGAACGCACTTTACCGCTATTCTCAAACCATCCGGCGGCGCTGTTGTAGGTGGCGACGTTACTTTGCGTTAAATCATACAGCGCAAGGGTGATTAGCGCGTTTGGGTCAGGCTGGTATTTCACGCCGACTTCCACCTGCTTGCCTTCGCTGGGATCGAACGGTCCAACGCCAGGCGCGCGGTTGGTTTGCAGGTTAGGTTCAAAGGAGGTGCTGTAGCTGATATAGGGGGAAAGACCGGAATCAAAGGCGTACAGCAGGCCGGTGCGCCAGGTGAACTTATTATCATTCTGCTGGGTGCTGCTGGCGTCGGTAAAATCGGTGGTGCGTACTTCCGCCCAGTCATAGCGCCCGGAAACTAACAGTTCCCAGTTCTGCCAGCTCAGCTGATCCTGAACATAGACCCCAGCCTGATCGAGATTTTGCTGTTCATTAGTGGCGGGGCTGAAGGCGCTTTCATCGACGCTAACGCCGTAGGTCGGGCTGCGCCAGTCGAGATCGTACTGCGAGCCTCCGGCCCGGCCAAGATACTGCTTATCTTTACTGGTTTTGTAATCCAGACCGCCAATCACCGTATGGGCCACCTGGCCGCTGGCAAACTTTGCTTCGAGCTGGTTATCAATGCCAAACTCATCGGTCTGGCGCGTTTCATGCTGGGCGCGGCGGGAGAGTACCGAGCTGTTGGCGGGGCTACTGGAATAAACCAGGTATCGATACTTCTGTTTGATGGTGGCGTAGCGGGCGTTCTGGCGCAGAGTAAAGGTATCGTCTGGCTGGTGCTCAAATTCATAGCCAATCATCGTTTGTTCCCGCCACGACTGATTGTAGCTGGGATCGCTGACGTTAAAATCACGCGGAATATAGCTGCCGTCGACGCTTTCCACCGTACCGTAGCGCGGCAGGAAGTTACGGTAACCGGCATCCGGGTCTTTCTGATAGCTGGTTAATAACGTCATGCGCGTGGCGTCATCAGGATACCAGGTGAGGGCGGGGGCGATGGCCATCCGCGTCTCTTTATAATCTTCAACCTGGCTATTCTGGGTACGGGCGATCCCGTTCAGACGATAGAGCAGGCGGCCATCATCGCTCAGCGGGCCGCCAAAATCGAAAGCGCCTTCGGCAAGATGATGATTGCCGGTGCGGAACTGCAGTTCATGAATCGGCTGGCTGACAGGGCGTTTGCTGGTCATGGCGATCAGCCCGCCGGGGTTTACCTGGCCAAACAGCACCGAGGCCGGGCCGCGTACCAGCTCGACGCGTTCCAGCAGCCACGGGTCGAAAGTACCGGTTTGCGAGGAGGCCGTCGCGCCGTAGCTCAGGCCATCGAGAAACTTGGGCACATAGCTAAAGCCGCGAACGAAAACCTCGTCGTTGCGGTTAGATGAACCGCGATATTCGGTAAAAACGCCCGCGCTATAGCGCAGCGCCTGGGATACCGAGGTGACGTCCAGCGCGCGCATTTGATCGCGGGTAACCACCGATACTGACTGCGGCGTTTTGACGATCTCTGCGGCGGTTTTTGTCGCGGATAGCGTCCTGGTGGCCACTATTCCCTTAAGCGGCGCTGTAGGATCTTCGCTACTGCCCGCGGTGACGACAAGCGTTTCCTCCGCCGCCAGCGCCTGATTCCCGATCGAAGATACCGCCAGAGTCGCAGTCCATAATGCTGTTATCTTATTATATTTAAACATATTTATGATTTTTCCTTGGTTAAATCGCCATCAAAAACCGCCCTCATCGAAGTGAATCCTTCAGCGGTCATCATTAACGGCCTTAATGTTATTGCAAATGGTTATTATTTGCATTAGCGTTATTAACAAATTCTTACAAGGAACTATCGGGCAATGAAAACGGCATGGAGCGGTCTGCTGCTGGGGTTAAGTGCTTTACCGGCGGCGGCGATGAACTGTGAATCCCCTTCGTTACAGGGAGAGCTGGAGGGGAAGTTCGACGCCAGCGGTGAGGTCTGTTTTGACTTGCCCAGGCTAGGAGAGAACTACGTCGCGGCGACGCTCTCCGGCGTTACCGATGCCCGACTGCTGGATGAACATAACCGCCGTCTGCGCACGCTGCTGGCGGGCGGCCCGGCGGACGGCGAGCAAACCCTGCTATTTTCTCTGCCGGTAAACCGCGCCTCCTCGCTGGTGCTCCACGGTGAAGAAGGAGCCCGCTGGCGTTTTCAGTGGCAGATGCGGGAAACCACCGCGCTGGCCAAAATCCAGACGCTGGACCCGGTCAGCCCGCGCCTGCAGCTGCTGAAGAAGGAACTAGCGGCGGGAGGCTCAACGGCGACTTTCTGGCGGGAGCGTGAACTGGAGGGAACGCCCATGGTGGAATCGGTGGACGCCAGCCATAAGCGGGTGACCTTCTTGTGGCGCGGAGCGAGCCGCAACGTGTTTATTCTGGGTTCGCCGGCGGGGGATCACGATCCGCTGTTTCGTCTCGGTGATTCTGACGTCTGGTTTCGTAGCTACGTCGTACCTGCCGATACCTTAATGCAGTATAAGCTGGCCCCGGATGTGCCGCAGGTAGCCGGCGGCGCGCGCGAGCAGCGGCGGGCTATTCTGGTCAGCGCCCAGGCCGACCCGCTAAACCCGAATAGCGTCAATGCCGCCCACGACCGCTGGAGTCGCTACTCCCTGCTGGCTCTTAACCCCGCGCGTTTTTGCTCGGCGCCGCGGATGGCGCAGCCGCTACGCTACGGGACGCTGACCCGCCATCAGCTGCGCAGCGACTTTTTGCAAAACGCGCGTGAAGTCATGATTTATCGCCCACGTTTGCCGCAGCCCGCGCGCTGGACCCTGCTGCTCTTTGACGGTAAAACTTACCAGGACGAATACCGCTTCGCCAACGTGCTGGACGCCCTGATCGCCAGCCACAGGCTACCGCCGATTAACGTGGTGTTTATCGATAGCCTCGATCATCCGCGGCGGGCAAAGGAGCTGCCGCCAAATCCGCACTTTGCCGATTTTATGGCCCATGAGCTGCTGCCCTGGCTGAACCGCCAGGGGCTCAGCCTGACCCGGCAAAAAACCGTGGTTGCAGGATCCAGCTACGGCGGGCTGGCCGCGTCCTGGGTGGCGCTGCGCTATCCCCGGCAGTTTGGCAACGTACTGAGCCTGTCCGGGTCGTACTGGTGGGCGCCGAAAGGGGAAGAAGCCAGCTGGCTGACCCGACAGTATCAGCACTCGCCGCGCTATCCGGTCCGTTTCTGGCTACAGGCGGGAAGATTTGAGACCCGCGGGCCGGACGGCGGTATTTATGCCAATACGCTTGAGTTCGGGCGGGTACTGAGCGAGAAGGGATATAAGGTGAGCTTTCATCCCTCCTCGAGCGGCCACGATTATGTCGCCTGGTGCGAAGGCCTGATCAACGGTATGCGCGACCTGAGCGGATTAGCGCTCAAGAGAGAACCAGCGACGCCAGACCCAGCGCAGCGCCAGATACTCGATGGCGCCCAGCGCTAAAAACCACAGGCAAAAGATCAGCGTATAAAGCTGGTTGAGATCCATCAGATGGAACGTCGCCACCAGCTTCTGCGCCAGCGTCAGACCCAGCGAGGGCGCCGGCAGCAGCAGACAGGAGAGTAAAGCCAGCAGGAGAATGCCGGCGGCACTCATGAGCGTTTCTAGCGGATGTTTCATTATTTGTTAATCATCAGTTAAAAACATATTGTCCGGTAAAAAGGGAATCAATGCAATATCGTTTCGTACGCAATTAAAATACGCTTTAAGTATTATATTTAAACGTTCTCACTCATTTCTTTGTTAATTATTTTGGGCTTATTTGTGATTAAGTTAATTACGCTTTAATGTAAATTAACGTCATTATTAAGCCAGCGCTTTTACAAAAGTATAGGTGCTATATCCCACCAGAGTAGCGATAATAATGGCCAGCAGAATGTACAGCACCAGGCGGCGTCCGCGATAGATTCCAAACATAGTAGACCTCGTTTAGTTTAGGTTTATTAATATTCTGCAATAGTTGTTCTATAGAATTAACTTACCATAAATTTTGTATTTGCGAGAGATTAAATATTGCGCAAGCTCAAATTATCTCCCGCCTGTTTAAAATTTTTCTCATTGGCCCGGAATGATTCCAGGCTTTCCGCCTCACGGAATTTTAAGGGAGATATATTTTGACCAAAATGATCAAAACTAATAATACCACCCCCTCAGGGGATGTCGCGCCACGCCGGGCATATCAGCAGACGGTTGATGCGGTGCTGGCGCAGAAAAAAAGCCATGTCGACGGGCTCAGCGCCGCTGAAGCCGCCGAGCGTTTGCAGACCTTCGGCCCGAACGCCTTGCCGGAGAAAAAAGGCAAGCCAGCCTGGCTGCGCTTCCTTGCCCACTTTAACGACGTCCTGATTTTCGTCCTGCTGGCCGCCGCCGCGCTCACCGCGGTTATGGGGCACTGGGTCGATACCCTTGTCATTCTTGGCGTCACGGTGATCAACGCCCTGATCGGCCATATCCAGGAGAGCAATGCCGAAAAATCGCTACAGGGCATCCGCAATATGCTCTCCAGCGACGCGCGCGTGCAGCGCAGCGGTAAACACGAAACCATCCCGACCCGCGACCTGGTGCCGGGCGATATTGTGATTCTGCGCGCGGGCGACCGCGTGCCGGCCGATATGCGCCTGATTGAGAGCCATAATCTGCGGGTTGAAGAAGCCATTCTGACCGGCGAGTCGACGGTGGTGGATAAAACCACCGACGCGCTGGAAGGCGAACTGCCGCTGGGCGACCGTACCAATATGCTCTTCTCCGGCACGACCATCAGCGCCGGCGGCGGCGTTGGCGTGGTGACCGCAACCGGCCAGGATACCGAACTCGGCCACATCAACCAGATGATGGCGGGCATTGAAAAGCACCGTACGCCGCTGCTGGTGCAGATGGATAAGCTCGGTAAAGCGATCTTCGTTATCATCCTGGCGATGATGGCTGCGCTGTTCGTCTTCAGCCTGGCGCTGCGCGATATTCCTCTCGGCGAGCTGCTGCTCTCCCTGATTAGCCTGGCGGTGGCCGCCGTGCCGGAAGGCTTACCGGCGATTATCTCGATTATTCTCTCTCTGGGCGTACAGGCAATGGCGCGTCAGCGGGCGATTATCCGCAAACTGCCGACAGTGGAAACCCTGGGCGCCATGACCGTGGTGTGCTCGGATAAAACCGGCACCCTGACGATGAACGAGATGACCGTTAAAGCGATCATCACCGCCGACTGCTGCTACCGCGTCGAAGGCGACAGCTACGAGCCTCAGGGTAACATCTGCCTGGAAGGCAGCAACGAGCCGGTGCAGATTAAACCGGGCAGCGTGCTGGAAACCTATTTGCGCACCATCGATCTGTGTAACGACAGCCAGATGATTCAGGACGAGCGCGGCCTGTGGGGCATTACCGGCGGGCCAACCGAAGGCGCGCTGAAGGTGCTGGCGGCGAAAGCGCGGCTGGAGCCCGTCGATGCCCGCCTGGTCGCGAAAATCCCGTTCGACTCGCAGTACAAGTACATGGCGACCCACCAGAAAATGGGCGACGTCGAGCAGGTGCTGATTACCGGCGCGCCGGACGTGATTTTTGCCCTGTGCCGCCAGCAGATGAGCAAGCAGGGGGCGGTGCCGTTTGAGCCGCAGTACTGGGAAGAGGAGATGGCGCGCTTTGCCCGCCAGGGCCTGCGCATGGTCGCCGCTGCCTACAAACCGGCTGACGTCGGCAGCACCACGCTGTCCCACGACGATCTGCGCGAAGGGCTGGTGTTCCTCGGCATTGCCGGAATGATGGACCCGCCGCGTCCGGAAGCGATCGACGCTATCCACGCCTGCCAGAACGCGGGGATCCGCGTGAAGATGATTACCGGCGATCACCCGCAGACGGCGATGAGTATTGGCCAGATGTTAGGGATCACCAACAGCAGCCAGGCGATGACCGGCTACCAGCTGGAGCATATGGATGACGCCGAGCTGGCGAAAGCCGCCGTGGAGTTCGATATCTTTGCCCGCACCAGCCCGGAGCACAAGCTGCGCCTGGTGAAAGCGCTGCAGGATAACGGTGAAGTGGTTGGCATGACCGGCGATGGCGTCAATGACGCTCCGGCGCTGCGTCAGGCCGACGTCGGGATCGCCATGGGCATTAAGGGCACTGAGGTGACCAAAGAGGCCGCCGATATGGTCCTGACCGATGACAACTTTGCCACTATTGCCAGCTCGGTCAAAGAGGGGCGCCGGGTCTACGATAACCTGAAAAAGACCATTCTGTTCATCATGCCGACTAACCTGGCGCAGGGGCTGTTGATTATCATCGCCCTGCTGGCGGGGAACATTATCCCGCTGACGCCGGTACTGATTTTGTGGATGAACATGGCCACCTCCGCCACGCTCTCCTTTGGCCTCGCGTTTGAAGCCGCCGAGCGCAACGCCATGAACCGACCGCCGCGTAAAACCGGCCAGCACGTCATGGATGCCTTCGCCGTCTGGCGCGTCGCCTTCGTCGGCACGATGATCGCCGTCGCCGCCTTTATTCTTGAAGCCTGGCTGGCGCCGCGCGGCCACAGCCCGGAGTTTATCCGCACCGTCCTGCTGCAGATGCTGGTCACCGCGCAGTGGGTCTACATGATTAACTGCCGCAGCAGCGACAGCTTCTCGCTGAATATGGGGCTTCTGCGTAACAAAGGCATCTGGCTGGTGAGCGGCGTGCTGCTGCTGATGCAGCTGGTCATCATCTACGTACCGGTGATGCAGACGATGTTTGGCACCGAAGGGCTGCCGCTGCGCTACTGGTTCATCACCCTGGTCATCGGTATCGCGATGTTCCTGGTGGTGGAAGTTGAGAAGCGCCTGACTCGTCGTTTCCGCAAAGCCGCGTAGCGTGTCTGACCCGTCCGGCGTCCCTTCTCCTGCGGGGAAGGGACGCCGCATCGTCGTAAGGAATTCCCCATGAACAAGATCATCCGCTCCGCCCTGCTGGCCTGCGGCCTGGCAGGCTACGCGCTTATCGCCGCCGCCGCGCCGGCTATTCCGGTGCGCGTTGCCACCGTTGAACAAGCGCCGCATGCCGATGAACGTCAAATCTCCGGCCGCGTTGAGGCCATTCACGCCGTCGACGTTCGCGCCCGTACCGAAGGGACGATCGTGCAGCGCCATTTCCAGGATGGGCAGTACGTCAAAA
The DNA here is from genome assembly GCF_040065135.1 of Klebsiella sp. CN_Kp066. Classification (NCBI taxonomy): domain Bacteria; kingdom Pseudomonadati; phylum Pseudomonadota; class Gammaproteobacteria; order Enterobacterales; family Enterobacteriaceae; genus Klebsiella; species Klebsiella sp. CN_Kp066. The sequence goes on from NZ_JBEAIU010000001.1 coordinate 76,762, forward strand.
AAGGCGAGCCGCTATTTACGCTGGATGACGCCCAGCCGAAAGCCGCGCTGGCGCTCGCACAGGCCGAACTGAAAAGCGCGCAGGCTTCCCTGCGCCAGGCCCAGCAGCTGTTGAGCCGCTATCAGCAGCTGAAAAATAACCATTCAATCAGCCGTCATGACGTGGATACCGCGCAGATGCAGCGCGATGTCGCCGCCGCCGCCGTAGAGCAGGCGCAGGCGCGCATTACCGCCCAGCAGATAACGCTCGGCTATACCCGCATTACCTCGCCGGTGAGCGGGCGCGTCGGCCATAGTCCTTTTCACGTCGGCAGCCTGGTCAATCCCGCCAGCGGCGTGCTGGTTGAAGTGGTCCAGCTCGATCCGATTCGCGTGGCGTTCTCGCTCGATGAATCCGCCTTTTTCGCGAAAGCAGGGCAGCACACGGATATCGCCGCGATGAAGCAGGCGTGGCTGGCGCAGGTGGAGTTGGATGGACGGCGTGAAGACGGCGTCCTGACCTCCGTTGATAACCGTATTGATAGCCGCACCGCCAGCGTGGCGCTGCGCGCTGAATTTGCTAACCCGCAGCACCGTTTACTGCCGGGCGGCAACGTCACGGTTTTCTTCCGTCCGCAGCAACTTAAGGAGAGCCCGATGATCCCGGCCTCTGCGCTACAGCAGGATGCACTGGGCTTTTACTGCTGGGTCGTAACGGCGAACAACACCGTGACGATGCGCCGTTTAGCGCCCGGCGGTCAGCATGGCCAGAGCTTCGTGGTGGCGGATGGCCTGAAAGCGGGAGAGCGCGTAGTGACGGAAGGTGCCCAGCGCCTGCGTGACGGCGCGGCCATTCAGTTGCTGAGTGAATAAGGGAGAGGGGATGCTGACATTTTTTATCCGACGCCCGCGCTTTGCGATGGTGATTGCCCTGCTGATGACCTTTGTCGGCGCGGTCTCGCTAAAGCTGATCCCGGTCGAGCAGTATCCGCAGATTACGCCGCCGGTCATCAACGTTAGCGCCAGCTGGCCTGGCGCCAGCGCGGCGGACGTAGCGGAAGCTATTGCCGCGCCGCTGGAGACCCAGCTCAACGGCGTCGATCATATGCTGTACATGGAGTCCACCAGTTCCGATGAGGGGACCTACAGCCTGAGCCTGACCTTTGCTGCCGGAACCGACGCCGATTTAGCCGCAATCGACGTGCAGAACCGCGTGTCGCAGGCGGTGGCGCAGCTGCCTGCCGACGTGCAGCAGAACGGCGTACAGGTGCGAAAGCGGGCGACAAACCTGCTGATGGGGGTGAGTCTCTACTCTCCGCTCGGCACCCTGTCGCCGCTGTTTGTCAGCAACTACGCCAGCACCCAGGTGCGCGAGGCGCTGGCGCGTCTTCCCGGCGTCGGGGAAGTGCAGATGTTCGGCGCGCGCGACTACAGCATGCGCATCTGGCTGCGCCCCGACCGCATGAACGCGCTGAATATCACGACCGACGATATTGCCCTTGCGCTGCGCGAGCAGAACGTGCAGGGCGCGGCGGGGCAGGTAGGCACGCCGCCGGTGTTTAACGGCCAGCAGCAAACGCTGACCATCAACGGTATTGGGCGATTAAGCGATGCCGCCGGTTTCGGACAAATTGTGGTTCGCAGCGGCGAACGCGGCCAGCTGGTACGCCTGTCCGACGTGGCGACTATTGAACTGGGCGCTCGCAGCTACAGCTCCGGCGCGCAGCTCAACGGCAAAGACTCCGCCTATCTCGGCATCTACCCGACGCCCACCGCTAACTCGCTGCAGGTCGCTACTGCGGTACGCGCCGAGCTGACCCGGCTGCATGCGCGCTTCCCGGCGGATCTCACCTGGGAGGTGAAGTTTGATACCACCCGCTTTGTTGCGGCGACGATCAAAGAGATCGGCGTGTCGCTGGCGCTGACCCTGCTGGCGGTGGTGGTGGTGGTCTCCCTGTTCCTGCAGAGCTGGCGGGCGACGCTGATAGTCGCGCTGGCCATCCCGGTGTCGCTTATCGGTACCTTCGCGGTGCTCTACGCGCTGGGCTACAGCGCCAATACCCTGAGTCTGTTTGCGATTATCCTCGCCCTGACGATGGTGGTAGATGACGCTATCGTGGTGGTGGAGAATGTGGAAACAAAAATGGCGGAGGGGCTGGATCGCGGCGCCGCAACCGCCGAAGCGCTGCGGCAAATCGCCGGGCCGGTGATCGCCACGACCCTGGTGCTGCTGGCGGTGTTCGTGCCGGTGGCAATGCTGCCGGGGATCGTTGGCGAGCTGTATCGCCAGTTTGCGGTCACCTTATCGACGGCGGTGACGCTGTCGAGCGTGGTGGCGCTGACCCTGACGCCTGCGCTGTGTGCGCTGCTGCTGCGTCCGCGTCCGGAGCGGCCTGCCGCCATCTGGCGCGGCTTTAACCGCGGTCTGGATACGGTGCGGGACGGCTACGGGCGTCTGGTCGGGGGCATGAATCGCCGTCCCTGGCTGGCGCTGGCGGCGACGGTAGCCGCGGCAGGGCTGGTGGTATTGAGCTTTACCACAATGCCGAAAGGCTTTCTGCCGCAGGAAGATCAGGGTTATTTCTTTGCCAGCGTGCAGCTGCCAGAAGCCGCCTCGCTGGAGCGTACCGAGGCGGTAATGGCCCAGGCGCGGGAGCTGCTGTTGAGGAACCCGGCGGTTGAGGATGTGATTCAGGTGTCCGGTTTTAATATTCTCAACGGCACCAGCGCCTCGAACGGCGGGTTTATCTCCGTGATGCTGAAAGAGTGGCATCAGCGGCTGCCGCTGGACGCGGTGATGGAAAAACTACAGGGCCAGCTGCTGGGGCTGCCGGAAGCGACGATTATGGCTTTTGCGCCGCCGACGCTGCCGGGGCTGGGCAACGCCTCCGGATTTGATTTACGCATTCTGGCGCAGGCTGGACAATCGCCGGCGGAGCTGGAGCAGGTCACCCATCAGGTCCTGCGAATGGCCAACCAGCATCCGCAGCTTAGCCGGGTCTTTACCACCTGGAGCAGCAATGTGCCGCAGCTGACGCTCACCGTCGATCGCGACCAGGCGGCCCGGTTGAACGTACCGGTGGCAAGAATTTTCAGCAGCCTGCAGACCGCGTTTGGCGGCACCCGCGCCGGCGATTTCAGCATCAATAATCGTGTCTACCACGTGGTGATGCAAAATGAGATGCAGTGGCGCGAGCGGGCCGAGCAGATTAGCGAGCTTTACGTGCGTAGCGACAGCGGCGAGCGGGTGCGTCTGAGTAATCTGGTGACGATTACGCCAACGGTTGGCGCGCCGTTTATTCAGCAATATAACCAGTTCCCGTCGGTATCGATAAGCGGTTCGGCGGCTGAAGGCGTCAGCAGTCGGGCGGCGATGGCGGTGATGGAGCAGATTTTACAATCGAATCTGCCGCACGGTTATGACTATGCCTGGAGCGGCATCTCGTGGCAGGAGCAGCAGACCGGTAACCAGGCGGTATGGATCGTGCTGGCGGCGGTGGCGATGGCGTGGCTGTTTCTCGTCGCCCAGTATGAGAGCTGGACGCTGCCGGCGAGCGTGATGCTGTCGGTGCTGTTCGCTATCGGCGGGTCCCTGCTGTGGCTATGGTGGGCCGGTTATGCCAACGATGTGTACGTGCAGATAGGGCTGGTGCTACTGATCGCGCTGGCGGCGAAAAACGCGATTTTGATCGTCGAGTTTGCCCGGGCGAAGCGTGAAGAGGGGATGTCGATCGTCGACGCCGCCCGCGAAGGGGCTACCCGTCGCTTCCGCGCGGTGATGATGACGGCGGTCTCCTTTATCATCGGGATTGTGCCGATGATGCTCGCCACCGGCGCCGGGGCGCAGAGCCGGCGGATCATCGGTACCACGGTGTTCAGCGGCATGCTGGTGGCGACGGCGATCGGCATTCTGTTTATTCCGTCGCTGTACGTGCTGTTCCAGCGCCTGCGCGAGTGGGCGCACCGCCGGATTTAGGTGGCCCGGACCTGGTAGCCCGGACAGGCGCGTCAAGCGCCGCCTCCGGGACGGTGTTGAGGGGTTCCGTTCACTATTATTCCACAGAAAATGTCTCACCGCGGTAGGTGAACGGGGAAAGGGGGAGAAAACCGTCTCCCCCTTTACAATCCCCGCGGTCCCGCAAAGAAATCGGTGCTACGCACTGCGCTCACCTCCCGGACCTCAGCCTGCGGTCGGCTCAACTCGACATTACTCGTCCCATCCCTGGGACTCGCCCCTACGGGGCCAGCGCAAGCGCTGTTCAAAATTGCTCCAGGCAATTTTGTCGTGTCTCGATTCGCCTCTGTCCGCCATCCCTGGCGGCCAGCCCTTGTCTTCGGCCCTCCGGTTCGCCGATTTCAGCGGGGGCCAGGGCATCGCTGCATATCACGTCGTTTCAGAGGCATATCCACAGCGGCATAAAAATCTCCCCGGGGCTACTCCCTGCAGACGATGTTATTAAGACTATCTGCTCTCCACCGCGATCATGGTGACGAACGGATGGTACTGCCACGGCACGCTGCCGCCTTTCCGGTACATCTTCGAAATGGTGCCGTCGAGATAGAGCATCTGGCGCACGTTGAGCCTGGATTGCGCGTAGCAGGCGAAATCGTAGAAATTGGTTTCGCGCTCGCTGAGCATAAATACCACTTTGCCATCGCCGTTGATGCCCACACCGTTACGCAACTTGCGCGAGCTGGCGGACGGCTTCAGCCGCCAGTTGATCTTGCCGTTTTCAATTAGCATTGGCCCCGACTGCACGGCGTATTGAATGGCTGGCGACGGCTTGAATTTATCAATGCTGACAATTCCCGCGTTTTGCCCTCGCAGATAAAACACCCCGCCGGGACGAATAAAAAAGTTGCCGCCGCCGGAGGCGCGGTTAAGCGGGATCAACTGCCGGCCTTTCTCGATATACAGCCCCAGCGGCGCGTAGGCTTTATCATAAATTCCGCCGTTCATCGCCATCTGCACCTGCCCGTTGCGGTCGATATCCGCCAGCAGCGAGCGCAGCGACCCCCAGGCTTTGCCGTCCTCTTTTTGCCAGTACATCACAATGCGCTCGCGCTGCGGATCGACGCGATAGCTTTGCAGCGTGAGCGATGGATCGGTCAGCGAGCATTTCCCGCTGGCGAAGGCGGGCAAAGATAACAGTAGCAGCGGCAGAAGAGAGAAAAAGCGCACGACAAGTTCCAGACAGACGACGAAAGCGTGCAGTATACCCTGTTACCGCCGCTACGCCGTCCAGATCTCGCAGTGCTTTTGCACCAGTCCGATTAAGGAACCGCCGTTGGCGACGAACTCGCGCATCTGCTGCGGCTCGCTGCGAGCCTGCTTCGCCTGGCGCACAATCGCCTCCAGCGCGCTGCCGGCATTCAGCTTATGGGCGCTGGGCGCCAGTTTATCCGTCAGCCGTAGAATTTCTTCGCGAAAGGTTCGCTGTTCGCCGCCGTTCACATCGGTGTTGATCCCGTCCAGGCCATAGCGACAGGCCTGATAGCGGTTGAAGGGGTACAACAGGTAATCTTCGGGCTGATGTTTAAACGGCCGTTCCGTCAGCAGCCAGCAGGCAATGATCTGGATAAACCCGGCGATATTTACCGCCTGGGTAATCGTCAGCGGGGTATCCATCACTCGTACCTCAACGGTGCCAAAGCGCGGGCTGGGGCGAATATCCCAGTGCAGATCCTTCATGCTGTCAATCATGCTGGTATAGCTAAGACGACGAAACAGGCCGATAAACGCCTGCCAGTTATTGACCCACGGCATCGGGCCGTTATCGGGATAAGCGGCAAAAAGATTAAGCCGCGAGCAGGCAAAGCCGCTATCGGTCCCGTCGAGCCAGGGAGAGGCCGCATTCAGCGCGATAAAATGCGGCACGAAGCGCGACAGGCCGTGCAGAAGATAAATCGCATCATCGCCATTTTGACAGCCCACGTGCACGTGCTGGCCGAAAATAGTCGCCTGCTTCGCCAGGTAACCAAAGTGCTCAACGGTTTTCAGGTAGCGCGGGTTATCGCTGATCTGCTGGCGCTGCCAGCTTTGAAACGGATGCGTTCCGCCGCCGCAGATTTGTACATGATGGCGGGCGGCGGCACGCAGCACCGCCTGTTGGATCGCGCTCAGTTGCGCCGTGGCCTGATGGATATCGCGACAGACGCCGGTGGCGATTTCCAGCATGCTTTCGGTGATGTCATGTTTGGCCTCGCCCGCTTTCAGCGTGCCCTGGACCTCATCAATAAGCGCGGAAGAGTCCTGGCTCAGATCGAAGCCCGGCGGGTTGACGACCTGGAGCTCCAGCTCGATGCCAAGGGTAAACGGCTCGGAGCGGTGAAAATCAGGTAACGGCATGGCGACTCCCTCTTTCTCTTTATCAGAAAGTATAGAAGACAATGCCTCAAACTGATGATTTGCCGAATATTATGAATTTAATTTATAGAAAATAACGCCACGTGATTATCCTTTTCAAAAGAAAGTAAGGCTGGTGCAATCCTGCAACACATTTCCCGTCAGTGGTGCAAAAAGATAAGCTGATTCTATTTTTCAATGAAAATCATCGAGATAATATAAGTCATCCTTATTTTATACGCCGTTTCGCCCTTATTTCCCGCCCTTGCAGAACTGGTATGCATCTTGCCTGTTAGTTAGCGACTTTTATTTAACAGGGACAATGTGATGCTGAAGAAAAAAATATTTTCGCCTGGATGCCATCTCGCCGTTGCTGTTAGCGGGGCATTGGCGTTGTTTGCCAGCGTGTCGGCCCATGCCTCAACTCTGCGGATCGCCATGACTGCCGCCGATATTCCTTTGACCCTCGGGCAGCCCGATCAGGGTTTTGAAGGGAACCGTTTCACCGGCATTCCGCTTTACGACGCCCTTGTTGAATGGGATCTGTCGCAAGGCGAAAAGCCCAGCGGTCTGGTGCCGGGACTGGCAACCGAGTGGCACGTTGACCCGCAAAATCAAAGCCGCTGGATTTTCACCCTGCGCCCGGGGGTTAAATTTCACGATGGCTCGGAGGTCAATGCCGACGCCATCGTCTGGAACGTGGAGAAGGTACTGAATAAAGCCGCGCCGCAGTATGCGCCAGGCCAGATTGGCAACACTCTCTCACGCATGCCGACCCTGACCGGCGCGGAGAAAATTGATGACCATACCGTGGCGCTGACCACCGCCGAACCTGACGCGCTGCTGCCCTACAACATCACCAATCTGTTTATCGTTTCGCCCACCGCGTGGCAAAAGCTGTATGACGCGGTGCCGGCAAGCGCTGGCGATACCGCGGCGCGCAGCAAACAGGCATGGACCGAGTTCGCCGCCCATGCGGTGGGCAGCGGCCCGTTCAAAATGGAAAAACTGGTTCCCCGCCAGCAGCTGATCCTCGATAAGAACCCCGACTACTGGAACAAAGAACGAATTCCACGGGTGGATAAAGTGGTGCTGATCCCGCTGCCGGAAGCTAACGCCCGCACCGCGGCGCTGCTCTCGAAGCAGGTGGACTGGATTGAAGCTCCGGCTCCGGACGCGGTCGATCAGATAAAAGCGCAGGGTTTTAAAATCTATGCCAACACCCAGCCGCACCTGTGGCCGTGGCAGTTCTCCTTTGAAGAGGGATCGCCGTGGAAAGATATTCGTGTGCGTAAAGCCGCCAACCTGTGCCTGAACCGCGCCGAGCTTAAAAGCTATCTCGGCGGCTATATGACCGAAGCGACCGGCGTCTACGAGGCCGACAGCCCGTGGCACGGCAAGCCCACTTTCCAGATCAAATATGACCCTGAAACCGCCCGCAAGCTGATGACCGAAGCTGGCTATAGCGCCGGTAAACCGCTGCACGTCACGGTTGCCACCTCGGCCTCCGGCTCCGGGCAGATGCAGCCGCTGCCGATGAACGAGTACATCCAGCAGAGCCTGAAAAGCTGCTTCTTTAACGTCGACATTAAAGTTAATGAATGGAACACCCTGTTTACCAACTGGCGTCTCGGGGCGAAAGATCCATCGGCGAAAGGGATCGACGCGATCAACGTTAGCGCCGCAGTTAACGATCCCTATTTCGGCATGATCCGCTTCTCCACCGCGAAAGCCTTCCCGCCGGTAGCGACCAACTGGGGCTATTTCTCGACGCCGGAAACCGAAAAGCTGGCGGCGGCGGTAAAGCACGCGTTTACCCCGGCTGAAATGGATAAAGCCGCGGGCGAACTGCACGCCGCGCTGGTCGATCAGGTGCCGTTCCTGTTCGTCGCTCACGATGTCGGGCCAAGGGCGATTTCGCCCGCCGTCACCGGAGTGGTGCAGCCGCAAAGCTGGTTTATCGACCTTAGCCTGGTGAGCAAAAAAGAGTAATTGATTCGGGAGCAAGAGATGATCAATACCCTGCTATATCGCATCCTGCTGGCCGTCCCCACCATGCTCGGGGTCGCGGTGATCTGTTTTATGCTGGTGCAGATAGCACCGGGCGACCCGCTGGTGTCGGTGATGCCGCCGGACGCCTCGGAATCGCTGCGTCAGACCTTAATGCAGGCCTACGGCTTTGATAAACCGCTGCCGCTGCAGTTTGTGCACTGGCTATGGCGGGCGCTGCACGGCGATTTGGGCATGTCGGTCGCCACCGGCCGTCCGGTCATCGACGAGGTCATGACGGCGGTGATCTACTCTCTGCGTCTGGCGCTGCTGGCGACGGCGATCGGATTTGTGCTGGGTAGCCTGTTTGGTTTTGTCGCCGGCTATTTTCGTAACAGCATTATTGACCGCCTGGCCTCGGTGCTGTCGGTATTCGGCGTCAGCGTGCCGCACTACTGGCTGGGGATGCTGCTGGTTATCGTTTTTAGCGTTAAATTCGCGCTGCTACCGGCAACCGGCGGCGGGCCAATCGGCGAGGTGGGCTGGCAGTGGGACTGGGAACACCTGCAGTTTATGCTGCTGCCGGCCTTCACGCTGTCGGTGATCCCGACCGGCATCATCGCCCGCACCGTTCGTTCGCAGGTGGCGGACATTCTCAGCCAGGAGTTTATCGTCGGCCTGCGCGCCCGGGGGCTCAACGAATCGCGGATCTTTCTGCACGTGGTGAAGAATGCCGCTCCGACCGCGCTGGCGGTGATGGGGCTGCAGGTCGGCTATCTGATGGGCGGCTCGATTCTGGTGGAGACGGTTTTCTCCTGGCCCGGCACCGGCCTGCTGCTGAATACCGCCATTTTCCAGCGCGACCTGCCGCTATTGCAGGGCACCATCTGGGTACTGGCGCTGTTCTTTGTCCTGCTCAATCTGCTGGTGGATATTCTGCAAACCAGTCTCGACCCGCGAATTAAGAGGAGCTGACGATGGTGGATACCGTGACGACCAAAAGCATTGCCGTCTCTGCCAGGACGGTCGCCAGGCAAGGCTACTGGCGCGGCGTGTTTGGCCGCCTGCTGCGCGACCCGGGCGGGGTATTCGTCGGCGCGATCATTCTCGTTCTGCTGGCGCTGGCGCTGTTCGGCCCCTGGCTGATCGTTAAAGATCCGTATCAAACGTCGATGTTTTTACGCCTCAAGCCGATCGGCACCGACGGCTTTCCGCTGGGCTCCGATGAGCTCGGGCGCGATATGCTATCAAGGCTGATTCTCGGCACAAGGCTATCGCTGTTTATGGGGATTGTCCCGGTGGTGTTGGCCTTTTTTATCGGTGGGGCTATCGGCATTATCGCCGGCTATGCGGGCGGCAAAACCAACACCCTGATCATGCGCACCGTGGACGTATTTTATGCTTTCCCCTCGGTGCTGCTGGCGATCGCGCTTTCCGGCGCGCTGGGCGCGGGCATCGGTAACGCGCTGCTATCGCTGACCCTGGTGTTCGTGCCGCAGGTGGCGCGTATTGCCGAAAGCGTCACCGCGCAGGTGCGGCATATGGACTACATCGACGCCGCCCGGGCCACCGGGGCCAGCGCGTTCACCATTATTCGCGTCCAGGTGCTGGGCAACGTGCTGGGGCCGATTTTCGTCTTCTCCACCGGCCTGATTTCGGTGTGCATGATCCTCGCCTCCGGGCTCTCATTTCTCGGCCTCGGGGTTCGTCCACCGGAGCCGGAGTGGGGGTTGATGCTGAACACCCTGCGCACGGCGATTTATACCCAGCCGTGGGTGGCGGCGCTGCCCGGTCTGATGATTTTTATCACCTCCATTTCGTTCAATATCCTCGCGGACCGCCTGCGTGCGGCAATGGCGATTAAGGAGTAAGCGATGCAACCCTTTACGAATATCGACCTCGGCGGGCCGGCGCAGCCGCTGCTCAAGGTTAACAATCTGCTGAAGCATTTTCCCGCCGGCGGCGGCAAAGCGCGCGAAGTGGTACAGGCGGTGGATGACGTCAGTTTTTCGGTGATCAAAGGCGAAACCCTCGGCGTCGTGGGGGAGTCGGGCTGCGGTAAATCGACCACCGCCCGGCTGCTGATGCAGCTGCTTAAGCAGGACAGCGGGGAGCTGATCTTTGATGGCCTGGAAGTAGGCTCATCGCGCCTGCCGATGAAAGCGTATCGCCGCCAGGTACAGATGGTTTTCCAGGATAGCTACGCCTCGCTCAACCCGCGCATGACCATGGAAGAGAGCATTGCCTTCGGTCAGCGGGTACACGGCGTCAGCGCCAAAGAGGCCAGCGAGTACGCCCGCTACCTGCTGGCGCACGTTGGCCTTGAGCCGGGACGTTTTGCGCACCGCTATCCGCACGCGCTCTCCGGCGGTCAGCGCCAGCGCGTGAATATCGCCCGCGCGCTGGCGATGAAGCCCAGGCTGGTGATCCTCGACGAGGCGGTCTCAGCGCTGGATAAATCGGTAGAAGCTCAGGTTCTGCAGCTGTTGCAGGAGCTGAAGCGGACGCTGGCGCTGACCTATGTGTTTATCAGCCACGATCTGCATGTGGTGCGCTGGCTGTCGGACCGCATCCTGGTCATGTATCTCGGCGAGGTGGTGGAGATTGGCCCGGCGGAGCAGCTGTTTACCGCCTCGGCCCACCCCTATACCCGGGCGCTGTTAAGTTCGATGCCGTCGATGGACCCGCATAATCGCACCTTAACCTCGCCGCTGAGCGGCGATCCGCCCAGCCCGATTTCTCCGCCCTCCGGCTGCCGCTTTCATACCCGCTGCCCGCATGCCAGAGCGGTGTGCGCGGAGGTGAAACCGACGCTCGAAAGCGTCGGCGAGGGGCACCTGAGCGCCTGCCTGATGGCGCAGCCCGCGTCGCCCTGGCAGCAAAAAATCGCCATTAAGGAGGTGAGCCATGTCGCATGAAGCTTACGTCCATATCCGCGACCTGCGGGTTGAGTTTCGCCGCGACGGTCAGACGGTCAACGCGGTCAACGGCGTCTCCTTTGATGTACAAAAAGGCGAGGTGATGGCGCTGATCGGCGAATCTGGCTCCGGTAAAAGCGTCACCCTGCGCGCCCTGATGCGCCTGCATCCGCCAAAAAGCAGCGTGCTTTCCGGCACGCTGAGGGTCGGGGAAGAGGAGGTGTTGAAGATGAGCGCCGGGCAGCTGCGGCGCTACCGCGGCGCGCGCTGCGCGATGATTTTCCAGGAGCCGCTGCTGGCCTTCGACCCGGTCTATACCGTGGGCCAGCAGATTGTCGAAGGGCTGCGTCGCCATGAAGGCCTGTCGCGACAGGCGGCGCGGGAAAGGGCGCTGGAGGCGCTGCGCCAGGTACGCATTCCGAGCCCCGAGCGGCGGCTGGATGCTTACCCGCACGAGATGTCCGGCGGAATGCGCCAGCGGGCGATGATCGCCCTCGCGCTCTCCTGCAACCCGCAGCTGCTGCTGGCGGATGAGCCAACCACCGCGCTCGATGCCACGGTGCAAATACAGATCCTGATCCTGCTGCGCGAGCAGCAAAAGCAGCGCGATCTGTCGATCATTTTTGTGACCCACGATATCGGCGCGGCGGTGGAGATCGCCGACCGGGTGGCGGTAATGTACGCCGGACGCATCGTGGAAGAGGCGTCGATTGAGGAGATTCTGTATCGTCCGCGCCATCCCTATACCCAGGTGCTGCTGGGCAGCCGACCGAAAGAAGGGCTGAAAAAGGGCGACGCGCTGCACTGTATCCCCGGCTCGCCGCCGGATCTCTCGCGTCTGCCGCCCGGCTGCGCGTTCGCCGATCGCTGTCCGCACGCGCGCCCCGCCTGTGCGCAGAGCCAGCCGGCTACCGAACCGGCCGGGCCGCGTCACGTGGTGAGCTGCCATCGCTGGCGGGAGCTGAGTGCGTCCGTTAAAAACCAGGCGCTGTACGCCTGAAGCCATGAGGAAAGCAGTATGCAGGATGATATTCGCGCTTTTATGCCCTATCCGCCGCATCCGGTGGCGCATGCGCTAAGCGGGCCGCTGAGCGGGTTAACTTTTGCGGTCAAAGATCTGTTTGACGTAGCGGGCTACCCCACCGGCGGCGGCAATCCGCATCTGCTGGCGCTGTCCGGGGTGAAAACCCGCACTGCGCCGGTGGTGCAAAAATTATTAGATAACGGCGCGCGCTTTATCGGTAAAACCCATACCAGCGAGCTGGCGTATTCAATGAGCGGGCACAACGTGCATTACGGCACTCCGCGCAACGGCGCCGCGCCGAATCATATCCCCGGCGGATCGTCGTCCGGCTCGGCGTCGGCGGTATCGAACGAGGCGTGCGACTTTGCCCTCGGCAGCGATACCGGCGGCTCGGTACGCACGCCGGCAAGCTACTGCGGACTGTTTGGCCTGCGCCCGACCCATGGCCGACTCTCCCTCGACGGCTGCCAGCCGCTATGCGCCACCATGGATACCTGTGGCTTCTTTGCCCGCTCGCCGGAGGTCTTTTCCACCGTCGCCGCCTGTCTGTTCGACGATGGGCGAGCGGATATCACCGGCGTGCGGCTGGCCAGCCATGAAGGGCTGTTTTCCCGCCTGCCGCTGCGCAGCCAGCAGGCGCTGCTGCCGGTCCGCCAGGAGCTGGCGCGCTTATTCGGCCCGGTAACGCCGCTCGGCGCGCCGCTGCCGGACGTGGATGATATCTATCTCGCCTTCCGCCAGATTCAGGGCTACGAAGCCTGGCAGGCGCAGGGGGAAACCATTGAGCGCTACGGCCTGCAGCTGGGGCCGGACGTCCGCGAGCGTTTTTTCTGGGGCAAAGCGGTCACCCGCGCGCAGTTTGACGCCGCCTGCCAGCAGCGCGAGCGTTTTACCGCCTGGTGGGACGCGCAGTTGGGCGATGCGGTCCTGGTGATGCCGACCGTTCCCGACGGCGCGCCGCTGCTGACGGCGCAGGCCGAAGAGATAGAGGCGGTCCGCCGCCTGTCTCACGATCTGCTGTTAATTTCCGTCATGACCCAACGTCCGCAGGTGACGCTGCCGGTTGCCCGGACGGGCGGCCTGCCGCTGGGAATTTCATTTTTGGGCCCGCGCGGCAGCGATCGTCTGCTGGTCGAGCTGGCCGCCGCGTTTATGCAAGGAGACCGAAATGAGCAGTGATGTCCTTTTTACCCCGATAACCGAAACCACCGCCTGCCGGGTCAATGGCGCGCGCCTGTGGGATTCGCTGATGACGCTGGCGGAAATTGGCGCTACGCCGAAGGGCGGCTGCTGCCGTCTGACGCTGACCGATCTTGACCGCCAGGGACGGGATTTGGTGATTAGCTGGGCGCAGGCGGCCGGGATGAGCGTCACCGTCGATAAAATCGGCAACGTATTTATGCGCCGGGAAGGGCGTAATCCGGCGCTGCCGCCGATTGTCTCCGGCAGCCATATTGACACCCAGCCGACCGGCGGCAAATTTGACGGTAACTACGGCGTGCTGGCGGCGCTGGAGGTGGTACGTACCCTGAACGATCGGGAGATTGAAACCGAAGCGCCGATTGAGGTGGTGTTCTGGACCAATGAAGAGGGGTCGCGCTTTGTACCGGTGATGATGGGCTCCGGCGTGTTTGCCGGGGTATTCCCGCTGGAGACCATCTACGCCGCGCAGGATGCGGACGGTAAAACCGTCGGCGCGGAGCTGGCGCGTATCGGCTATATCGGCAGCCAGACGCCGGGCGACCATCCGGTTGGCGCCTACTTTGAAGCGCATATTGAACAGGGGCCGATTCTTGAAGATGAAGAGAAAATTATCGGCATTGTGCAGGGCGTGCTGGGGATCCGCTGGTATGACTGCGTGGTGACCGGCCAGGAGTCCCACGCCGGGCCGACGCCGATGCGCCTGCGTCAGGATGCGTTACAGATAGCGACCCGCATTATGCAGGAAGTGGTGGCGATTGCCGGGCGCAGCGAGGAAGGGCGCGGTACGGTTGGAAGAGTGCAGGTCTATCCGAACAGCCGTAACGTAGTGCCGGGAGAGGTCACTTTTTCGATTGATATGCGCAATATCAGCGATGCGCTGGTGGATGAGATGGACCGCCAGCTGCGGGCGTTTATCGCCGGGGTCGAGCGGGAGAGCGGCCTGAAGGTGGCGTTGAAAGAGGTGAGCCACTATCCGGCGGCGCCGTTCCACCCGGAGTGCCAGGCGGCAATCGCCGACGCCGCGCAGCGGCTGGGGTATCCCGCGCGGGAGATTGTCTCCGGCGCCGGACACGACGCGGTGTATATGAGCTATCTGGCGCCGACCGGGATGATTTTTATCCCCTGTAAGGACGGGATCAGCCACAACGAAATTGAATATGCGTCGCCGGAGCACGTTGAGGCCGGCGCGAACGTGCTGCTGCAGGTGATGCTGCAGTACGCGCGGGTAGTGTAACCGGTTGTCCTCCCCGGTCGCGCTGCGCTTACCGGGGCTACGGGTAGTAGCCCGGACAGGCGCAACGCGCCGCCTCCGGGAAGGTGTAAAGGGTTTCCGTTCACCGCTATACCGCGGGGCGGTAGCCCGGGTAAGGCGTTTACGCCGCGACCCGGGATTTCCGGGCTACAAGGGCAATACAGGCTAGCGGCCAAATTTGCGCGAACCGATAACGCACAGAATCACGCCCAGGGTGACGGTCAGCATCAGTGGGCTGACGGTTTCGTGCAGCAGCGCGGCTGACAGGCCAAGCCCGAAGAACGGCTGTAATAGCTGAAGCTGGCCGACGGCGGCGATACCGCCAGCGGCCAGCCCTTTGTACCAGAAAATAAAACCGATAAGCATGCTAAAGAGCGACACATAGCCGAGCGCAATCCAGGCGGAAACCGAGATGGCGCTCCATGACGCTGGCCGGGTGAGTAACGAGGCGATCAGCATAAAAGGCAGCGCCATAATCAGCGCCCAGCTAATCACCTGCCAGCCGCCAAGCTCCCGGGTCAGCTTAGCACCCTCCGCATAGCCGAGGCCGCAGGCGATCACCGCCGCCAGCATCAGCAGATCGCCGCTAAGCGACGCCGCAGCTTGTTGCGTCAGGGCGAAACCCACCACCAGCAGGCTGCCAATAACGGAAAAGATCCAGAAAGCGCGGCGCGGACGTTCTCCGCCGCGCACTACGCCAAAAATGGCCGTCATCAACGGCAATAGCCCGATGAAAACGATCGAATGCGCTGAAGTGACGTGGCGCAAAGCCAGCGCCGTGAGGAGCGGAAAGCCGATCACCACCCCTGATGAGACGATGGCCAGGGGGACAAGCTGCGATGCGCGCGGCCATTTCTGGCGCAAGCCGACTACCAGCGCGATAGCGAGGAGGCCGGCGATGGAGGCGCGCAGAAAGGTTAGCAGGAACGGGTCCATATCCAGCACCGCCAGGCGCGTTGCGGGCAGCGAACCGCTAAAAATAATGACGCCCAGTAAACCATTAAGCCATCCGGACCACGGCCCGGGAACCGTTTTATGAACCGCTGAATCTACCACGCTAACCTCGCTTAGTGGGGTGGGCTGTGCTCGCTTGAGCCATGACTGCGCCGATGGTAATGTGGCCAATCCAATACAATCAAATTATTGTCATAGATACATTCACCGATGAAAGCCCGATACAAAGCGGTTGTCGACAGATACGCGCAGGCGATTCAGAGCGGACAGCTGCCGGCCGGAACCCGCCTGCCGACGCATCGTACGCTTGCCGCCGACGAAGGGATCTCGTTGGCCACGGCCACGCGCGTTTATCATGACCTGGAAGCGATGGGGCTGGTCAGCGGCGAAACCGGTCGCGGCACCTTCGTGCGGGACATCGCGCTACCGCCGGGACACGGTGTCGATCAGCAGGCGGTGGCAGCCGATGTTGTGGATCTCAACTTCAACTATCCTTCGCTGCCGACGCAGGGGGATGCGCTGCGCGAGGCGCTCAGGCAGCTGGCGGGGGTAGGGGATATCGAGGCTCATCTGCGCTACCAGCCGCATGGCGGACGGCTCCCGGAACGTGAAATTATCGCTCGCTATCTGACCAGCCGCCGCTTTGCCCCTGACGCGGAAAATGTGCTGATCGTCAACGGCGCCCAGCACGGTCTGGCGGTGACCGTGATGGGGCTTCTGCGGCCGGGGGACGTGGTGGCGGTCGATGCGCTCACCTACTCGGGTTTTAAGGTTCTGGCGGCGCTGTATCATCTGGAACTGGCGGCGATCCCCTGCGGCGCGGACGGACCGGATCTGCATGCGCTCCACCGGCTATGCCAGCAGCGGCGCGTCCGGGCGGTGTATACCATGCCGACGCTGCACAATCCGCTGGGCTGGGTGCTCAGCCCTCGCCAACGGCAGACGCTGGCGGAACTCGCCCGCCAGCACGACCTGCTGATCGTTGAAGATGCCGCCTATGCCAGCCTGGTGCGCAATCCGCCGCCGCCGCTGGTGAGCTATGCGCCGGAAAGAACGGTATATGTCACCGGCTTCTCGAAAAACGTCGCTACCGGTCTGCGCGTAGGGACGGTCATCTGCCCACCTCGCTATCGGACTGAGATTGAGCGCGCCATACGAGCGACGACGTGGAATACGCCGTCATTGATGAGCTCGCTGATCTGCGCCTGGATTGAAGATGGCACGGTTGCACGCTTTGAAAATGAGAAGCGCCAGGATGCGCGGCAGCGGCAGCGGCTTGCCCGTGCGGCGCTCGACGGGCTGCCCTTCGTGAGCCATGAGGATTCGTACTTTCTCTGGCTACCTCTGGGCGAAGAGAGTCGGGCCGATCGGCTGGCGAAAACGCTGATGGCGCGCCATATTTCCGTGTCGACCGCCGAACCCTTCTGCGTTGCCGCAACTGTTCCGCAGGCGCTGCGCATCGCCCTCGGTTCTGTTCCGCTTGATACCCTGCGCGCGGCGCTGGTCGAGGTTCGCCAGGCCGTGGCATTCGAACAATACCGCTAGCCCATCTGCGCCAGCTGGCCGCGCAGCACCTCCACGCCTTGTTCGATGGCGTCAGGGTTAATGGCGTGAAAGCCCATTCGAAAAAAGTTATCCGGCGGCGCGTCGCTGAGAAAATGCCGGGCGCCGGGCTCGATCAGCACCCCGGCGTGGGCGGCGCGCCAGGTCAGCTGCTGGGTGTTGATTTGCTCCGGGGTGGCCAGCCAGAAGGCATTGGCGTGTTCGCTGCCGGGGATGATTTGGCACTCTGGCAGGTGCTGCCGCAGCGCGTTATTGAGGCGCTCCCAGCGCTGGGCAGAGTCGTAATGGTAGCGCCGCAGGTGGGTTTCATAATGACCCTGGGCGAGAAAATGGGCCATCTGATACTGAATGTTGGTTGGCGGATGACGATACACCAGCCGCCGCAGCGCCCGGGCTTCGTCAATCAGATCCGGGTCAGCGACCATAAAGCCCAGCCGCAGGCCCGGCGAGAGCGCCTTTGACAGGCTGCTCACGTAGATCACTCGTCCGCAGCGATCGCTGGCCTTCAGCGCCGGCAGCGGGTTGAGCATAAAGTTACTTTCAGAGTCGTAATCGTCCTCAATAATCACCGCATCATGGCGGGCGGCATGCTCCAGCAGCTGGCTGCGGCGCGCTTTGCTCATCGCCACCCCGGTTGGCACCTGATGCCCGGGAGTCACATAGTAGTAATCGCAGGGGGCGTCATTAAGGACGATCCCCTGTTCATCCACCGGATGCGGCACGATATCGGTATCGGCAAGCAGAAAAGTGTTAATAGCCTCGCGAAAACAGGGATTCTCCACGCCAACGCGCGTGCCGGGGGACATCAGCAGGCGGGTCAGCAGGTAGAGCGCGTTTTGCGAACCGAGGGTAATCAGAATCTCGTCCGCCGAGGCGACAATTCCGCGTTTGGGCAGCACCCGGGTGCGGATCTGCTCAATCAGCATCGGCACGTCCCGATCGATATGATCCACCACCCACTCCGGGTCCCTTACGCCGCCGTGCAGCCAGTTCGCCGCCGAGCGCCAGGTCGCCAGCGGGAACTGGCGGGTATCGGGCTGACCGTAGATAAACGGATAGCGGTAGTTCATCCAGCCGGCCGGTTTGAGAATCGACTCCTGCTGACTGGGGGTAATTTGCAGCCGCGTGCCCCAGCGTGGTGCAGAACCCGCGTCCTGCGGTGCAGCTTCCGTTACCGTGGAGGGAGCTGCGTGCTGATAATCCACATGCAGGTAATAACCGCTGCGCGGGCGGCTCACCAGATATCCCTCGTTAACCAGCCCCTCAAACACCAGCGCCGTGGTGTTACGCGATACCCGCAGCTGGCTGGCCAGCTGGCGGCAGGAGGGAAGCGGCGTGTCGGCGGAAAAAATGCCGCCCAGAATGGCGTTAATCAGCGTTTCGCGCACCTGCTCCTGCAAACCGCGGCGCGGGTCGAAATCAACGTGTAACCGGTGTCGGATCATGGCTGGCTCCTTACTCAAACGCTCTGTACAGGAACCGGAGCAAATTCCATACCACCCTGAGAATGACTGACACATCCGCACGATGAATCTGGCTCTATCCGGAAATTTGAAACGCTCCCTACAGTAAAAACGTATTCATCAGTCGCGGACCGGAACTTCCGTCGGCACATATTTTGCAAAACCTTTTCATGTTCTGGAATGAACACGTCTGGCGAATTAATTAGGGGTGAATTAATGAACAAATCATTAGGTTCAATTTGTCTGGGCGCCATCATGGCGATGGCCTTTTCTTATCACGCAGCCGCCGCAGATCTTCCGGAAATAGAAAAATCCGGCACCCTGAAAGTCGCGACCGAAGATGATTACGCGCCTTTTAACTTTATGAATAACGGCCAGGCGGATGGCTTCAACAAAGATATGCTCGATGAATTACGTAAATACGCGAAATTCAACGTCGACCAGAGCATTCTGCCGTGGACCGGATTATTGGCGGCGGTCTCCACCGGGCAATACGACATGGCGTTAACCGGCGCGGTGATTACCGATGACCGTCTCAAGGTCTTTGATTTCACGCCGCCGTGGGCGTCAGCGCAGCACTATTTTGTCAAACGCGCGGGCGATAATTCCCTGAATACCATTGCCGAACTGAGTGGGAAAAAAGTGGGCGTTCAGGCGGGCAGCGCGCTGCTGGCAAGGCTGCCAGAACTGAAAGCGATGCTGGAGAAAACCGGCGGTAAGCTGGGGCCGGTGGTGGAGTATCCCTCCTATCCTGAAGCCTACGCCGACCTCGCCAACAAACGCCTGGACTACGTGATTAACGTGGTTATCTCGGTCAACGACCTGGCGAAGGCTAAGCCGAAGGTGTTTGCCAAAGGTCTGGCGGTATCCGGCCCGGGCTATATGGCGTGGCCGATCCCGAAAAACTCGCCGCAGCTGCTAGCCTATATGACCAAATTTATGAACCACATGAAGGAGACCGGCAAGCTTGCGGAACTCCAGAAAAAGTGGTTTGGCGAAACCTATGACGACCTGCCGACCGAAGCGATTACCAGCCCGGAACAGTTCCATAAATTAGCCGGGCTGTAATGAGTTCTGCGGCGGGAAACCGCCGCCTGTTCAGGTGAAGGAGGGCTTCATGGATGCAATTTCCTGGCAGTTACTGATTGAAGGCGCATGGACGACCCTCTGGATTTCGGCCATCGCCATTGCCTTTGGGGTGGTGATTGGTCTGCTGATCGCGCTGGTGCGCATGCTGCGTATCCCGGTTATCGATCAGCTGCTGGTGGTCTATATCAGCCTTGCCCGCGCGACGCCGCTGGTTACGCTGGTGCTGTTCCTGTTTCTTTCTCTGCCGACCGTCGGGATTAATCTCGATAAAAACGTCGCGGCGATTGTGGCGCTGACGCTCAACACCTCGGCCTTCAACGCCGAAATCTGGCGCAATGCCTTTCGCACTTTCCCCCGCGAACAGCGGGAAGCGGCGGAGTCGGTAGGGATGCGCCGCTGGGCTTACTTCCGCTACATCATGCTGCCGCAAATGTGGATTGAAAGCCTGCCCGCGCTGGTTAATGAGATGTCGTTCCTGATTAAGGGCAGTCCCGCCATTGCGGTGATTGGCGTGGTGGATTTGACGCGCGTGACCAACCGAATTTCTTCGGTCACCTATGAGCCGCTTTCGCCGATTCTGGCGGCAGGTCTGCTGTACGTGGTGATTATTGGCCTGCTGCTGAAACTGCAGGGGATGGCCGAGCGTAAAGCGAAGCGTCTGGCACGATAAAGAGAGGAGGTGCTATGAATCAGTGGGCCGTTATCTGGTCGGTGCGCGACAGCTTTATTGCCGGTTTACTCGCCACCCTTGAGCTTTTTATTACTGCGGCAATAGCCGGCTTAATTATTGGCGTGGCCCTGTGCTATTTAACCGAGTATCAAAAGAAAACTCTTAACCGGCTTATTATTGGCTTTGTCAGCTTAATGCGGGCGATTCCCTTTTTGATCCTCGCCTATTTGCTCTATTACGGACTGCCGCAAGTGGGTATTAGTCTGGAGCCCTGGACCGCCGGATTAATCGCCCTGATTATCTACCACGGCGCCTATTTCTTTGAGATTTTGCGCAGCCAGCGTCGGGTCTTTTCCGGAGGCTATATCGAGGCGGCGGTAGCGCAGGGATTCTCGCGCTACAAAATATTCCGCCGCATTATTCTGCCCAATATTTTGTCATCGGCACTACCGCTGATGGGCAATCAGCTGATTATCTGCCTGAAAGATACCGCTTTCCTCAGCATTATCACCGTCCAGGAGATAACCGCCGCGGCTAACAGCGTGCAGGCCACCTATTTTATCCCGTTTAACGCCTTTATTGTCGCCATTGGGCTCTACTGGGCGATCAGCATCCTGCTGGAGCTGTTGATTAAGCGTCTGAGCGCCTGGGGAGCGAGAAGAGGAATGAGTCATGCCTGATACGACTGCTGTAAGCGTCAAAAACGTCTCAAAACAGTTTGATAATGTTGAAGTTCTTCGTGATATCAATCTGACGGTAGATAAAGGGACCGTGGTGAGCATACTCGGCTCGTCGGGGTCAGGTAAATCAACGCTGCTGCGCTGCATGAACTGGCTGGAACAGCCGGATCGCGGCGAGATCCGCATCAGCGGCCAGCGGCTGGGGATTGATGAGCAAAATGGCCGGGCGATGTCCCATCGTCAGCTGTCGAAAATCCGCGAGCGGGTAGGGATGGTGTTTCAGAGCTTTAACCTGTGGCCGCACCTGACGGTGCAGCAGAACGTCAGCGAAGCGCTGCTGCACGTCAAGGGGATGAAGCGTGATGAAGCGAAGGCTATCGCCATGCAGCAGCTGGAGAAAGTGGGGATGGCGCATAAAGCCGACGTTTACCCGATCACGCTCTCCGGCGGACAGAAGCAGAGGGTGGCTATTGCCCGTTCGCTGGCGATGTCGCCGGAGGTGATTCTGTTTGATGAGCCGACATCGGCGCTGGACCCCGAGCTGGTCAACGAGGTGCTGGGGGTGATGAAGGCACTGGCCGCCGAGGGCTACACGATGGTGGTGGTGACCCACGAGATGGACTTTGCGCGCCAGGTATCGGATGAGGTGGTGTTTCTTGAGAAGGGATTGTTGATTGAGAAAGCGCCGCCGGAGAAGTTTTTCAGCAACCCGGACTCCGAGCGCGTCAGGCAGTTTCTGCAGAGCAGCCGGTAATCTCCAGCGGCCAATCTCCCCGGTCGCGCTGCGCTTACCGGGGCTACGGGTTTCCAGCCGTCTGCGGGGCGGTAGCCCGGGTAAGGCGTTTACGCCGCGACCCGGGATTTCCGGGCTCGGTGTTGGAGGGTGGCAGATTGGGTAGCCCGGACAGGCGCGTCAAGCGCCGCCTCCGGGATGGTGTCGTAGGGGTTCCGTTCACCGCTATTTCGCAGAAAATGTCTCACCGTGGTACGTGAACGGGTAAAGGGGGAGAAAACCGTCCCCCCCTTTACATCCCCGCGGTCCCGCAAAGAAATCGGTGCTACGCACTGCGCTCACCTCCCGGTCCTCAGCCCGCGGTTGGCTCAACTCGACATTACTCGTCCCATCCCTGGGACTCGCCCCTACGGGGCCAGCGCAAGCGCTGTTCAAAATTGCTCCAGGCAATTTTGTCGTGTCTCGATTCGCCTCTGTCCGCCATCCCTGGCGGCCAGCCCTTGTCTTCGGCCCTCCGGTTCGCCGATTTCAGCGGGGGCCAGGGCATCGCTGCATAACACGTTGTTTCAGAGACATATCCGTAGCTGCATGAAACTCTCCCGGAGGCGGCGCTTGACGCGCCTCTCCGCCCTACCAAACCTCAATCCCGATCGATCGCGAACGGCTGCCAGGCTTGACGTACCGGCATTACCTCGACCCGGTTGATGTTCATATGGTCCGGCAGGGTGGCGATATAAAACATCTGTTCGGCAATATCCCGCGCGCTCAGCGGCGTGGTACCGCGATACAGGTTGTCCGACGCCGCCTGGTCGCCTTTGGTGCGCACCAGGGTAAATTCCGTTTCGGCAATACCCGGCGCGAGATCGGTCACGCGCACCCCGGTCCCGAGCAGATCGCAGCGCAGGTTATAGCTGAACTGCTTCACGAAAGCCTTACTGGCGCCGTAGACGTGGCTGCCGGGATAGGGCCACTGCCCGGCGATAGAGCCAATATTGATGATGCTCGCCCCCGCGCCGTGACGAATCAGCGTCGGTAGCAGGGCATGGGTCACGTTGACCAGCCCGGTGACATTGGTGTCGATCATCGTTTTCCAGTCGTCCAGATCCACTTTCTGCGCGGGCTGCGGCGACAGCGCCAGCCCGGCGTTGTTAATCAGCGTCGTGATATCGGCGAATTCAGCGGGCAGCGCCGCCACGGCCCCGGCGACCGCATCGCTATCGCGGACGTCGAGTTCGATAATGTGCACCGGCACCTGCGAGGCGAGCTTATCCTGTAGCGCCTTCAGCCGCTCAAAACGGCGTCCGCTCAGCACCAGCGACCAGCCCGCATCGGCGAAGACCTGCGCCGCTGCTTCCCCAAAACCCGAGGTCGCCCCGGTAATAAACACCACTTTGCTCGTTGCCATTTCATTCTCCTGTGCAGGTTGTCGCTCCCACTATAAAAACCCCGCGCGCGCGGGCACAGAGCCAGTCGGCGCGCGGCGATGTGACACGGTGTCACATCATTTTCGCCTGACTGGCTCTATCCGTTTCTGCCCTGAACGACCAATGATGAGGCCAACAACAACGACATGAGAGAGGGCAGGGTATGAAGCTGGCACTACAGAACGAGGTAGCGATAAGCAATGATGAAGTTCGGCAGCTGGATCGCGCTTATGTGTTTCATTCATGGTCGATGCAGGGCAATTTACATCCGCTGGTGATCGCCGGGGCTAAAGGCTGCGAGCTGTGGGATTACGAAGGCAATACTTACCTGGATTTCAGCAGCCAGCTGGTCAACGTCAACATTGGCTATCAGCATCCGCGCGTGCTGGCGGCGATGAAAGCCCAACTGGAAGAGCTGGTGACCATCGCGCCCGCCACTGCCAACCTCGCCCGCGGCGAAGCGGCGAAGCGCATCGTCGATCTGGCGCCGGAAGGCTTTAGCAAAGTGTTCTTCACCAACGCCGGCGCCGACGCCAACGAGAACGCCATCCGCATGGCGCGGCTCTACACCGGGCGCGATAAAGTGCTCTCTGCCTATCGCTCCTATCACGGCAACACCGGCAGCGCCATTGCCGCCACCGGCGACTGGCGCCGGGTGCCGAACGAATATTCCCGCGGCCACGTACATTTTTTCAATCCCTACCTCTATCGCAGCGAATTTAACGCCGCGACGGAAGAGGAGGAGTGCCAGCGCGCGCTGGCCCATCTGCGGCGGATGATTGAATGCGAAGGCCCGAACGCGATAGCCGCGATTCTGCTGGAGTCGATTCCGGGCACCGCCGGGATTCTTGTCCCGCCCGAGGGCTATATGCAGGGGGTGCGGGCGCTGGCCGATGAGTTCGGTATTGTGCTGATCCTTGATGAAGTGATGGCCGGTTTTGGTCGTACCGGGAGTTGGTTTGCCTTCGAGCAGGATGGCGTGGTGCCGGATCTGGTGACTTTCGCCAAAGGGGTCAATGCGGGCTACGTCCCGGCCGGCGGCGTGCTGATTAGCGAGCCAATCGCCCGCTACTTTGATGACCATTTCTTTGCCGGGGGGCTGACCTATTCCGGCCATCCGCTGGCGATGGCGGCGATTGTCGCCACCATTGACGCGATGAAGGAAGAGAAGGTGGTGGAGAACGCGGCGACCATCGGCAACGAGGTGCTGCGTCCGGGGCTGGAGGCGCTGGCGGAGAAGCACGCGATTATCGGCAACGTGCGCGGCCGCGGTCTGTTCCAGGCGCTGGAGCTGGTCAGCTGCCGCGAACATAAAACGCCGCTGGGCGCTGCCGATATGACGGCCATTAAAGGCGCGTTAACCGAAGCCGGCCTGCTGGCGTTTGTGGTGGAGAACCGCATTCATGTGGTGCCGCCGTGCACCATCAGCGCCGGGCAGGTGGCAAAAGGCCTGGCGATTTTTGATGCGGTATTCGCCCGCTTCGCGAACCTGGCTCAGTAAGGGGATGATTTCCCGGGTTGCGGCGTAAACGCCTTACCCGGGCGACCTTCTCGCAGATGGCGGCGAACCCGTAGCCCCGCAAGCGGGGGCGGGTTTTCAGTCTAACCGATGTTCGCCGTTCGCCAGCGCTTCGCGGTCAAAGAAGCGCTGAATCACGCCCTCCGCCATAAACGCTGCCCGGTCCGACATATGGGCAATCACATCGGCATCGTGGCTGACCAGCAGATAGGTCATTCCGTGCTCCTGCTTTAGCCGATTGAGCAGATTCAGTATTTCCGCCTGCACCGACATATCCAGCGCCGACGTTGGCTCATCCAGCAGCAGAATCTTTGGCCGCAGCAGCAGCGCGCGAGCAATCGCCACCCGCTGGCGCTGGCCGCCGGAAAGCTGGTGCGGATAGCGGCGCGCGGCGTCGGCAGGCAGCCCCACCTCTTCCAGGGCGGTGGACACCCGCTGCTCGATCTCGCCGATAGCGTGAATTTTCAGCGGCTCCGCCAGCGTACGCCATAGCGTATGATTGGGATGCAGCGAGGCGTACGGGTCCTGAAACACCATCTGTACGTTGCGCCGCAGTTCGCCCTGAAAACGCGCGCCCGGCCTAATGGCCTTATCGAACAGTTCAACGCGGCCGCGCCAGTCCCGCTGCAGCCCGGCTAATACCCGGAGAATCGTTGATTTTCCGCAGCCGGATGCGCCGATCAGGCTGAACGTTTCCCCTGCATCAACGGCAAAGCTGGCGGCGGACACCGCGGTTTTTTCAGCAAAATTCACCTGTAGATTGTTGAGATTAACGATTGCCATGCGCCGCCTCCGTCAAGTTCAGGGTTCGGTCGAGGGTCGGCAGCATCTGACCGTAAGTTTGCGCGGCCGGGCGACAGGTCCAGAGCGTACGGGTGTAGGGATGCGTCGCCGTCGGCAGATCTCGCGCCGCCATCTCATCGACCTTTTTCCCTTGATACAGGACCAGCACCCGCTGGCAGTGCTCGGCCACCAGCGGCAGGTCGTGGCTAATCAACAGCATCGCCATCCGCCGCTGTTCGCACTGCTCTACCAGCAGTTCAAGGATCTGATTGCGCAGTCGGGCATCGAGGGCTGAAGTGGGCTCATCGGCGATCAGCACCTGCGGATTATTGAGCAGCGCAAGGGCTATCATCACCCGCTGGCCCATCCCGCCGGAGAGTTCGCCAGGATAGCGGTTGAGCACCGGTAAATCCAGACCGACGGCGGCAACGGCGGCTTTGACCGCCTCCAGCCGTGCGCGGCGGCTAAGGCGCTGATGCAGAGTTAATGCCTCTTCCAGCTGCGCCTGAATGCTTTTTACCGGATTGAGCGCGTAGCGCGGATCCTGCAGCACCATCGCAATATCGTTGCCGCGTAGCGCGCGCCAGCCGCGCTCGCGAAGGGTTAATGCGTCGCGCCCCAGCACGTTGAGCGCATCGGCGCTGACGACGCCGGGCCGGCGGACCAGCCCCATCAGGGCGCGTGCGGTCATGGATTTACCGGAGCCGGATTCGCCGACCAGCGCCAGTCGCTCGTTGCCGAGCGTGAAGCTTAAATGGTCCACCACTCTGGCGGTGGGATAGTCGATGGTTAGTCCCTGAACGATCAGACGAGTATCAGTCATGTTGCGGCTCCAGAACGTCGCGCAGGCCATCGCCCAGCAGGTTAAACGCCAGGCTGGCGATCAGGATGACGGCGCCAGGGGCGGCGGCGATCCACCACTGGTCAAAAATGACCTGCATGCCGTCGGCGATCATCGCGCCCCATTCCGCCATTGGCGGGCGGGCGCCGAGGCCAAGGAAGCCGAGACCGGCAGCGGCGAGAATAATCCCAGCTAGATCCAGCGCCAGCCGGACGATCGCCGAGGGCAGACAGAGCGGCAGAATATGGCCAATCAGCAGACGCCAGCCGCGAATGCCCATCATCTCCGCCGCCGCCAGATAGTCGCTGTGGCGCAGGCGCTGAATTTCGCTGCGCGCCTGACGGGCGTAAGCGGGCCAGGTCGTTAGCGCCAGCGCCAGGGCGCCGTTCACCAGGCCCGGGCCGAGCATCGCGACAAACGCGAAGGCCAGAATTAGCCGCGGCATCGACATTACCACGTCGGTAAAACGCATCAGCACGCGCTCCAGCCAGCCGCCGTAATAGCCGGACAGGATCCCCACCAGCAGACCGGCGGGGAGCGTAATCGCTGTCACCAGCGCAACCAGCCCCAGCGCCGGACGGGTGCCGAAAATCAGCCTTGAGAGAAGATCGCGACCGTAGCTGTCGGTGCCGAGCCAGTGCCGCGCGCCCGGACCCTGCAGCCGCGCGGCGGCGTCCTGCCAGTTCGGGTCGAGCGGAGCCAGCCAGGGCGCAAAGAGCGCAGTCAGAAGGAGTAACGTAATGATGATCAGACCGCAAAAGGCGGCGGGAGAACGGCGCAGGCGGCGTAAAAAAAGGTAGCCAGGCATCAGCGTATCCTCGGATCGGTCAGCCGCACCAGCAGGTCGGTGAGGTTATTAATCAGCACAAAGCTCGCGCCGATCAGCAGCGTACCGCCCATAATCGCCGTGGTATCGCCGGCAAAGAGCGCGGTGGTCAGATAGCGGCCAATTCCCGGCCAGGAGAAGACGGTTTCGGTCAACACCGCCCCTTCCAGCATGGAGGTCCAGGCGAGGGCGGTCACCGTCAGCAGGGTGCCGCGGATATTGGGCAGGACGTGACGCAGCAGAATCGTCATCTCACCGGCCCCTTTGGCGCGCGCCAGCAGGATGTACTCTTTGTTCATTTCGCTCAGGCAGGCGGAACGGGTCAGGCGGGTGATGCTCGCCAGAGAGTAATAGGCCAGCAGCAGCACCGGCAGCAGCAGGTGCCCGGCGGCGTTTTTAACCGCCTCTTTATCACCCGAGAGCCAGGTATCAATGAGCGCAAAGCCGGTGCGCGGTTCGACGGTGTACTGATAAATATCGTCCAGCCGCCCCGGCCCCGGCGTCCACTGCAGTTTGGCGTAAAACAGCGCCAGCATCAGCAGGCCGAGCCAGAAGATCGGCACCGAGTTGCCGAGCAGCGTAAAGGTGCGCATCGCCAGATCCCACGGCGAGCCGACGTAGCGGGCGCAGAGAACGCCTGCGATAACGCCCGACAGCGCGCCGATAATCAACGCCAACGTGGCCAGCTCAAGGGTTGCCGGGAAAGCGGCGAGCAGGTCGTGCAGCACCGGCTGGCCGGTTGAGCTGGCGATTCCAAGATCGCCGTGGGCGAGATTCAGCAGATAGTGCCAGAACTGCAGCGGCAACGGCTGGTCGAGGCCGAGCTGGTGGCGTACCTGGTCATAGGTGGACTGACTGGCGTGGTCGCCGACGATTTGCAGCACCCGATCAACCGGCGACAGCGCAGAGAGCGCAAAGGTCACCAGCAGCAGGCCGAGCAGCGTCAGGGCCAGCGTCAGCAGTCCCTGAAACAGCGCGAGCAGGGGGCGTTTTGCGCGCCGCTCTGCTCGGGGAGGTAAAACAGCAGACATGGTTATTCCGTTGGTAAAAAGTACAGTGTTATCAGCTGGTGCGATCTGTTGTTGTAGCCCGGTCAGCGCAGCGCCAACGGGAAAACATAAGGTATCGGGGCCTGCGTTCCCGGAGGCGGCGCGTTGCGCCTGTCCGGGCCACCTGATCGTACCTGCCCCAGGCGTTATTTGGTTACCCGGTCATACCACACCATATCGGCATTGAGACCCTGCTGATAACCCTTCACGTTATCGCGAACCACAATCTGGGTTTTACCCTGATCGATAAACACGTAAGGCGAATTGCGCTGCAGTTCCTCCTGCATGTTTTTATACAGATCCTGGCGCTTCGCTGCGTCCGGCTCGGCGACTGCCGCCAGGGTCGCTTTATTCAGCTCCGGGATCTGCCAGCCGTTTAGCCCGGCGACGGTACTGGATTTACCGTCGTTGTAGGCAAAGGCGCTGGCGTTAGAGTGGGCGTCGAAATAGTCAGGGATCCACAGCCGAATCGCCGCCTGATGCTGTTTGGCGCGCACGCGAGCATAGACCTGGCTACCCGCGGCCGGCAGCAAATCCACCTTCACGCCGCCCTGGGCGAAGCTCGCCTGCATCGACTGAGCAATGGTGATAAACGGCGGCTTGTTTTCGACGTCGAGGGTGAAATGCGCCTCTTTAATGCCCGCTTTAGCGAGGATGTCTTTGGCTTTTTGCGGGTTGAATGTAAACGGGTTATTCTCCAGCGCGCTCGGCAGGCCGACCGGCAGGAAGCTCTGATGGACGAAATATTGCCCTTTCAGCAAATCTTTCGTGATGCCGTTGTAATCCACCAGCCAGCGCGCCGCTTCCCAGAAGGCCGGGTTTTTCAGCAGCGGGTTAGCGCTGTTGCCGGTATTAAAGACCAGATAGTTCTGCTCAGCGGAGGGGATGCTGAGAACCTTGACGCCCGCTTTACCCTGCAGAGCCGCAATCTGGTCGGCGCCGAGATCGCGCGCCACGTCAGCATCACCCTGCTGGATGAGAAGACGACGTGAGGCCGGGTCCGG
This sequence comes from Klebsiella sp. CN_Kp066, assembly GCF_040065135.1. Lineage (NCBI taxonomy): Bacteria > Pseudomonadati > Pseudomonadota > Gammaproteobacteria > Enterobacterales > Enterobacteriaceae > Klebsiella > Klebsiella sp. CN_Kp066. The sequence continues at coordinate 106,070 of NZ_JBEAIU010000001.1, forward strand.
AACGTTTTTAATGATGATGCTTTTCAGCTTCGGCGCGCCGCCGGGTGCGCTGCTGTTGGCCTCCAGCACGATGGCCTGATGCGGCTGATAGACCCGCATTTTATACGCGCCGCTGCCCGCCGAGTGCATTTTCAGCCAGCCGTTGCCGAAGTCGTTATCTTTGGCGTTCGGGGCGACCTGTTTCTCATCGACGATAGAGGCGATCGGCGTGGAGAGAATATTCAGCGCCACCGCCGGGCTGACGTCGGCAGTCCAGCGTAGCGTGAGGGTATGGTCGTCTACCTTCTTCAACTGGCTGGCGATGTTATCCGGCTGCCAGCCGAGGACGTTAAGAATAAACGCCGGCGATTTGTTCAGGGTGACTGCGCGGGTGTATGAGTAAATGACATCTTCCGGGCGTAGCGGGTTACCGGAGGCGAATTTGGCGTCGGGCTTTAGCTTGATGGTCAGCGTTTTCGCCGCCGGATCGGCCTGCCAGCTTTCGGCCAGGATCGGGGTGATTTTTTCAGGGTTATCGCGATCCGGCTGCACCAGACGCTGATAAAGGCTCGGTACCGTCTGAATGCTGGAGAGCTCGTTGGCTTCCGCCGGGTCGAGGCTGACGATATCGTCGAGGCCCTGGGCGACCACAAGGGTCCCCGGCGGCGTGGCGGCGTGAACGGCGGCGGATAACGCGGCGAGCGCCAGCAGCGGCAGCAGTTTTTTAGTCATATGCGATCCCTGAAAAAAGTTATTGTGATTATTGATGTTTCGCTACGTTAGGCCGCTTAATTACGGGCGTAAAGTCAAAGATCGGCTAAGTTTATGCTTAAAAAGCATAAGCAAGACCAATGGGTTATGACGATCGATCGTACCGGGCATCTTCCGCCCGTTCGGCTTTCTTGCTATAACAATTTGATAACAATACGGGAGGGATAAGCGTGCCGGAGATTAATGAATTTGGTCAGCAGGTCAACGATCGCGTGCCCGGGTGGCGGGGGGCGGGGTTTCTGCGCCGCACGGCGTTAAATGGCCGCTATTGCCGACTGGAGCCGCTGGATACCGACCGGCACGCGGCGGATCTGTTTGCTGCCTATGCTCTCGGCGACGACAGTGACTGGACGTGGCTGGCGAGCACGCGTCCGCAGAGCGTTGAGTCAACGGCGAACTGGATCACCGGCAAGGTTATGGATGACGGACTGGTGCCCTACGCGGTTGTCGATCTGCGCTGCGAGCGAGCCGTCGGGCTGGTCAGCTATATGGCGATTGAGCGGGCGATGGGCACGGTGGAGATTGGCCACGTCACCTGGTCGCGGGCGATGAAAAATACGCCGCTCGGCACCGAGGCGGTCTGGCTGCTGCTGCAAAATGGTTTTGCCCATGGCTATCGTCGACTGGAGTGGAAGTGCGATTCAATGAATATTGCTTCCCGCCGCGCCGCCGACCGACTGGGATTCACCTGGGAAGGACGACTTCGCCAGAGGATGGTGCGTAAAGGACGAACCCGCGATAGCGATATGCTGTCGATTATCGACAGCGAATGGCCCGCGCGCGATGCGGCGCTGCGGGCCTGGCTGGCGCCGGAGAATTTTGATGCTAATGGACGGCAGATAAAGCGGCTGGAAGATTTTCGCTAGTTTTCCCTCTCCCGGAGGGAGAGGGAGCCGTTCGGCGCAAACGTTGCCTCCCGGCACAGGGCCTGAGGGGGCTACTGATGCGGTTTTCGCCCTCGCCCCGTTGGGGAGAGGGCGGGGTGACGGGAACCGCCTCTTACCGGCGAACCGGCGCCCCGTTCGCCACGTAATACGCCGCCGTGCTCTTCGGCAGCGGCTGACGGCCGCGAATGGCATCAGCCATTTTTTCGCCAATCATAATTGTGGTCGCGTTAAGGTTGCCGGTAATAATCTGCGGCATGATCGAGGCGTCGACCACGCGCAGGCCTTCCAGTCCGTGAACCCGACCTTCGCCATCGACCACCGCCATCTCGTCATAGCCCATTTTACAGGTGCCGCACGGATGGAAGGCGGTTTCCGCATGATTGCGCACGAACTCATCCAGCTCGGTATCGCTCTGGCACTCCGCACCCGGGCTGATCTCCCGGCCGCGATAGTTATCCAGCGCCGGCTGATGCATGATTTCGCGGGTAATCCGAATCGCATCGCGAAACTCCTGCCAGTCCTGTTCGCTGGACATATAGTTAAACAGAATCGCCGGATGTTCGTGCGGATCGCGCGATTTCAGCCGCACGTGGCCGCGACTCGGGGAGCGCATAGAGCCAACGTGGCACTGGAAGCCGTGCTCTTTCACCGCGTTTGAGCCGTTGTAGTTAATCGCGACCGGCAGGAAGTGATACTGAATATTCGGCCACGTAAAGGCTTCCCGGCTGCGAATAAATCCGCCCGCTTCAAACTGGTTGCTGGCGCCGATGCCGGTTCCGCCGAACAGCCATTCGGCGCCGATTTTCGGCTGGTTCCACCACTGTAGCGCCGGGTAAAGCGACACCGGCTCTTTGCATTCGTACTGCAGATACATCTCCAGATGATCCTGCAAGTTTTCCCCGACGCCCGGCAGGGCGTGTACCAGCGGAATATCGAACTGGCGCAACAGTTCCGGGCTGCCGACGCCGGATCGCTGCAGAATTTGCGGCGAAGCGATAGCCCCCGCGCAGAGCAGCACTTCTTTATTGGCGGTCGCTTTCGACGGCGCGGTGCTGTCGCCCTCCAGCCACTCGACGCCGACGGCGCGCTTGCCGGCAAAAATAATATGATCGGTCAGCGCATGGGTGCGAATAGTCAGATTGGGACGCGCGCGCGCCTGGTCGAGATAGCCGCGCGCGGTGCTGGCGCGGCGTCCCTGCGGCGTCACGGTACGATCCATCGGGCCAAATCCCTCCTGCTGGTAGCCGTTAAGATCGTCGGTGCGCGGATAGCCAGCCTGTACGCCAGCTTCAATCATCGCGTGGAACAGCGGATTATTGCCCTGCTTTGGCGTGGTGACGCTGACCGGGCCGTCGCCGCCGTGGTAATCGTTGGCGCCGATATCGCGGGATTCTGCTTTGCGGTAATAGGGCAGGCAGTCCAGGTAGCTCCAGTGCTCAAGCCCCGGCGCCGAGGCCCAGTTATCAAGATCCATAGCGTTGCCGCGGATATAGCACATGCCGTTGATTAACGAGGATCCGCCGAGTCCCTTACCGCGTCCGCACTCCATGCGGCGATGGTTCATATGCGGTTCAGGCTCGGTCTCGTAGGCCCAGTTATAGCGACGCCCCTGTAGAGGAAACGCCAGCGCGGCGGGCATCTGGGTGCGGAAGTCGAAACGGTAATCCGGGCCGCCCGCTTCCAGCAGCAGGACGGTGGTGTCAGGATCTTCCGTCAGTCGTGTAGCCAGTACGTTGCCGGCGGAACCGGCACCAATAATAATGTAGTCAAACTGCAAAAATGACCTCCTGGTTAAAATATGGATTGAAACTGACCCATCTCAACCTGGATGGATTTTATCTGGGTGTAGCTGTGCAGCGTCTGTACGCCGTTTTCGCGGCCAATCCCGGAGTGCTTGTAGCCGCCGACCGGCATCTCCGCAGGGGATTCGCCCCAGGTGTTGATCCAGCAGATCCCGGCCTCCAGCCGATGAATCAGACGATGGGCGCGGTTTAAATCCGGCGTGACGACGCCAGCGGCGAGGCCGTATTCGGTGGCATTGGCGCGGCGAACCGCTTCTTCCTCATCGTCGTAACTCAGAATCGACATCACCGGGCCGAAGATCTCTTCGCGGACGATGGTCATCTGGTCATCGCAGTCGGTAAACACCGTCGGGGCGACCCACGCGCCGTGGTCGAAGCCTTCTCCTTTCAGCACTTCGCCGCCGCAGAGCAGGCGCGCGCCTTCTTGTTTACCCGTCTCGATGTAGCGCAGCACGTTCTCGCGGTGCGGGAAGCTCACCAGCGGTCCGAAGTTGGTGCTTTCAGCAAACAGATCGCCGGGGCGGATACGCGCCACGCGGGCGAGGACTTTCTCTTCAAATGCCGCTTTCAGGCGCGCCGGAACGAATACCCGGGTGCCGTTGGTGCAGACCTGGCCTGAACTGTAGAAGTTAGCCATCATCGCGATGTCGGCGGCGAGGTCGAGGTTGGCGTCTTCGCAGACGATCAGCGGTGATTTTCCGCCCAGCTCCATGGTCACTTCCTTCAGTGAGGAGGCGGCGGAGTTGGCCATCACTTTTTTGCCGCTGGCGACGCCGCCGGTGAAGGAGATTTTGGCGATGTCCGGGTGCTCGGTGAGATACTGGCCGGTTTCGGCGCCGGTGCCCGGCAGCACGTTAAATACGCCCGCCGGGAGTCCCGCTTCGCGGTAAATTTCCGCCAGCTTCAGGGCGGTGAGCGGGGTGACTTCACTCGGCTTAAAGATCATCGCGTTCCCGGCCGCCAGCGCCGGGGCTGATTTCCATAAGGCGATCTGGATCGGGTAGTTCCAGGCACCGATCCCGGCGACGACGCCCAGCGGTTCCCGGCGGGTATAGACGAATGAACTTTCGCGTAGCGGGATCTGGCTCCCTTCCAGCGCCGGGATCAGGCCCGCGTAGTACTCCAGGACATCAGCGCCGGTGACGATATCGACGGCGGCGGTTTCGCTCAGCGGTTTGCCGGTATCGAGAGTTTCCAGACGCGCCAGTTCGTCGTTGCGCTCGCGCAGAATGTCGACCGCTTTACGCAAAATGCGCGAACGTTCCATGGCGCTCATCGCCGCCCAGATTTTTTGCCCTTTTTGGGCGCTCTTTACCGCCCGGTCGACGTCTTCGCGGCCGGCGGCCTGGACGGTCGCCAGCACTTCCCCGTTGGCGGGGTTAATCGTCTCGAAGGTTTTACCGCTGGTGGCGGAAACATAACCACCGTCGATGTAAAGCTGCTGTTCGGCCATTCGGGACATGGGTCCTCCATTATTGAGAAGTCGGTGGCAGATATTTGCTGATGAAGTGCTCGGCGAGCGTTTCGGCGCGGGCTTTATCGAGCGGTTTACCGCTCAGCGCCGCGCGTAGCCACAGCCCGTCGATCAGCGCGGCGAGACCGTACCCGGCCTCCTGCGCCTCTTCGCGCGGCAGGGCGCGCTGAAACTCATAGACGATATTCGACAGCAGTCGTCGGCTGCTGACCTGCTGCAGGCGATAGAGCATCGGCTGATGCATGCTGCTGGCCCAAAAGGCGAGCCAGGCCTTCATTGCCGCGCTGCTTATCTGACTCTCGTCGAAGTTGCCGGCCACGATGGCGCGCAGGCGTTCCCGCGGGCCGGCCCCGGGCAGGGCGTGCAGGCGGCTCAACACCGCCTGGCGCAGCTGGCCGGTGATATCGCGCATCGTCGCCTCCAGCAGGCCGTTCTTATCTTTGAAATAGTGGCTGATGATGCCGGTCGATACGCCAGCACGTCGGGCGATCTGCGCGACGGTGGCATCGTGCATTCCCACTTCATTGATGGCGGCCAGGGTCGCGTCAATCAGCTGCCGCTGCCGTATCGGTTGCATCCCCAGTTTGGGCATTTCTCAGACTCCATTCATCAGCTTTGTTTATCTATTAAAGCGGTTTTTGATTGGACGTTCAATATAAAATGTGTCTTAATTGTTGCCGATTTTGGTTTTAATAGTTGCAAAAAAAGTAAGGAGAATGGATGACAGACCTTTCGCCGAGCAGAGAAAAGGACAAAATCAATCCGGTGGTTTTTTATACCTCCGCCGGACTGATTTTGTTGTTTTCCCTGATGACTCTCTTCTTCAGCGATTTTTCCGCGGCCTGGATTGGCCGTACCCTGAACTGGGTTTCAAAGACCTTCGGCTGGTACTATTTGCTGGCGGCAACGCTGTATATCGTGTTTGTGGTGTGCATCGCCTGCTCGCGTTTCGGTTCGGTGAAGCTCGGGCCGGAGCACTCGAAGCCGGAGTTTAGCGTCATGAGCTGGGCGGCAATGCTGTTCGCCGCCGGTATCGGTATCGACCTGATGTTTTTCTCCGTCGCCGAACCGGTGACCCAGTATATGCAGCCGCCGGAAGGGGCGGGGCAGACCATGGAGGCGGCGCGCCAGGCGATGGTATGGACGTTGTTTCACTACGGGCTGACCGGCTGGTCGATGTATGCCCTGATGGGGATGGCGCTGGGATACTTTAGCTATCGTTATAATTTACCCCTGACCATCCGCTCCGCGCTCTATCCGATCTTCGGCAAAAAGATTAATGGCCCAATCGGCCACAGCGTGGATATCGCCGCCGTTATCGGCACCATTTTTGGTATCGCCACCACCCTCGGGATTGGCGTGGTGCAGCTAAACTACGGCCTCAGCGTGCTGTTTGATATTCCGGACTCGCTGGGCGCGAAAGCGGCGCTGATCGTGCTGTCGGTCATTATCGCCACCATCTCCGTGACCTCCGGGGTGGATAAAGGCATTCGTATCCTTTCCGAGCTTAACGTGGTGCTGGCCCTCGGGCTGATCCTGTTTATCCTGTTTATGGGCGACACCGAGTTTCTGCTCAACGCGCTGGTGCTCAATGTTGGCGACTATGTGAATCGTTTTATGGGCATGACCCTCAACAGCTTCGCCTTCGATCGTCCGGTCGAGTGGATGAACAACTGGACCCTGTTCTTCTGGGCGTGGTGGGTGGCGTGGTCGCCATTTGTCGGCCTGTTCCTGGCGCGTATTTCACGCGGGCGCACCATTCGTCAGTTTGTGGTGGGAACGCTGATTATCCCGTTCACCTTTACGCTGCTGTGGCTGTCGGTGTTCGGCAATAGCGCGCTGTATGAAATCATCCACGGCAATGCGGCCTTCGCCGCCGAGGCGGTCGCCCACCCGGAGCGCGGCTTCTATAACCTGCTGGCGCAGTATCCGGCGTTTACCTTTAGCGCTTCGGTGGCGACGATTACCGGCCTGCTGTTTTACGTGACCTCCGCGGATTCCGGGGCGCTGGTGCTGGGTAACTTCACCTCGAAGCTGAAGGATATCAACAGCGATGCGCCAAACTGGCTGCGGATCTTCTGGTCGGTGGTTATCGGCCTGCTGACCCTGGGGATGCTGATGACTAACGGCATTTCCGCCCTGCAGAACGCGACGGTGATTATGGGGCTGCCGTTTAGCTTCGTGATCTTCTTCGTGATGGCGGGGTTATATAAGTCGCTGAAGGTTGAGGATTATCGCCGCGAGAGCGCCAACCGCGACACCGCCCCGCGACCGCTGGGCGTGCAGGATCGCCTGAGCTGGAAGAAGCGCCTGTCGCGGCTGATGAACTATCCCGGCACGCGCTATACCCGCCAGATGATGGAGACGGTGTGCTTCCCGGCGATGGAAGAGGTGGCGCAGGAGCTGAAGCTGCGCGGCGCCTACGTCGAGCTGAAAAGCCTGCCGCCGGAAGAGGGGGACAACCTGGGCCATCTCGACCTGCTGGTGCATATGGGCGACGAGCAGAACTTTGTTTATCAGATCTGGCCGCAGCAGTACTCCATTCCCGGCTTTACCTACCGGGCGCGCAGCGGGAAGTCGACCTACTATCGTCTGGAGACCTTCCTGCTGGAAGGGAGTCAGGGCAACGACCTGATGGACTACAGCAAAGAGCAGGTCATTACCGATATTCTTGACCAGTACGAGCGTCATTTGAACTTTATCCACCTGCATCGCGAAGCGCCGGGCAACAGCGTGACCTTCCCCGGAATGTAGGCTATCTAAACGTTTTCTGAAAAAGGATTGCAGCTGGTTAAATATACAGTGAAAAGCGCAGGGAAGCGTATGATGGCGGCGGGTGCCTGAGGCTTTCTGCGTTCAGGCTTAGGTGAGGATTCAGAAAGACGAAGCCCCAGGAGATGTTCCCATCAACCTGAGGCTCACGATCCAACCCTAGCACGTTGGATAGTAGCCTCTTCTTCGCATGGAGGCAACGAGATGCTGACAAAATACGCCCTGGTGGCAATCATCGTGCTGTGTCTGACAGCGCTGGGATTGACGTTAATGGTGCACGACTCGCTGTGCGAGCTGAGCATCAAAGAACGTAGTATGGAGTTCAAGGCCGTTCTCGCTTACGAAACGAAGAAGTAGCCGGTATGCGGGGAGCTATCCCCGCTTATCCGCAGGCTGGGTAAGGAACCTTAAGGCACCTTTTTTCTGCTGATCCGGGAGCAGGATGGACGGCGAGAGAACAGAGACCGGTTAAAAGCAAAAGCGCCGCCACCCTGCATAATGCTTATCTGGCAGGCGTCAGAGTATTGACGTCGACCACGTCCATACCTGCATTTTTTGCGGCTTCAATACCAAATCGTGAGTCTTCAAAAACCAGGCAGCGTTCAGGCTGAACCTTAAGCTCGCTGGCACATAATAAAAAAGTGTCGGCGGCGGGTTTATGATTTTTAACCCGGTCAGCGGAGACGATAGCGGCGAAATGCTGAGTTAATTGAAAGCGTGCAAGCAGTATATCCACGGTGCTACGTTCGCTTCCGGTTCCCAGCGCCAGGGGAATTTTGCCCTGCCACTGCTGTAAAATCTTCATGGCCGGTAAAAGCTGAATATCGACCGTCTGCAGCAAGTTCTCGATCGCCTGTTTTTTACGCTCGGCCAGGGAGAACGGATCGGCTCGTAATCCTTTTAAAGCCACAAGCTGGCTGGCCACCTGCCAGGGCGCTGAACCATTGAACGGAATCAGCTCCTCTTCAGAAATGGCGATATTGTCGGCAGCGAATACGCTTAGCCACGCTTTGCGGTGCAAAGGTTCGGTGTCAAAAAGCGTGCCATCCATATCAAAAATCAGGGCCTGATAGTGGCGATACATAATGATTGCCTGTGTGCTGTGATCATCGTCAGGGAGGGAAATGCGGAGAAGGCTCCCCGCATTGTTATACCGTCTTACCAGCAGACAAAGCCGCCATCGACAACCAGATCAACCCCGGTACAGAATGATGCCGCGTCGCTGGCAAGGAACAGCGCCGGACCGGCCATCTCTTCAACCTTCGCCATGCGCTGGATCGGCGTCTGGCTTTCGAACTCGCGGGTCTGATGAACCATCTCAGGGCGGGTGTTCATCGGCGTGGCGGTGTAGCCTGGGCTGATGGAGTTAACGCGGATCCCTTTGCCGATCCACTCCATCGCGAGGCTTTTCGACAGGTGGATCACGCCCGCTTTCGAGCAGTTGTAGTGAGCCTGATCGAGGCCGCGGTTAACAATAATGCCGGACATGGAAGCGATATTAATAATCGAGCCGCCGCCGGATTCCTGCATCAGTTCAGCTTCCGCCTTACAGGAGTTCCACACGCCGGTAAGGTTAATATCGATAACCCGCTGCCACTGCTCGGTTTCCATTTCCAGCGCCGGATTGGCATTAGCAATCCCGGCGGCGTTTACGGCGACATCAAGGCGGCCAAAGCGGCTTTTCGCCAGCGCGACGCCGGCGCGTAGGTCGCTAAGCTGACGAACATCGCCGGTGTAAAAACAGGCTCCGCCGCCGATCGCCTCAATATTTTTGACGGTTTCAGCAAGGCCGCCGTCTTCACGTAGATCGAAGCAAACGACCCGGGCCCCCGCGCTGGCGAGTCCGTAAGCAATCATCTGGCCGATGCCGCTGCCCGCGCCGGTGACAAAGGCTACGCGGTCCTGCAGATTAAATAGCTGTTGGGCAAAATCTTTTGCGATCATAGTTATTTCTCTCTAAAAAATATTCTTTAGCATGCCCGGTGTTGGCGTTCCCGGAGGCGGCGCGTTGCGCCTGTCCGGGCTACGGGGCTTGTGCCTTCGGGTAGCCCGGACAGGTGCGCAGCACCGCCTCCGGGAGATGATTTGTATAGCCTGACCTGAAATATGCCAGGCTGGCGGCATTACGACATAATCAAGCCGCCATCGATATTGATGGTCTGCCCGGTGAGGTAGCGCGCGTCGTCGGAGGCGAGAAACGCCACCAGTCCGGCAACGTCTTCCGGTTTGCCGGCGCGCTTCATTGGAATGCCTTCGACCCACTCCGCCATTAGCTCGCCCTTACCGTAGCGCTTCTGCTCGGTGCTGAGGATCTCGCCCCAGACGCGGTCGTTGTAATCCCACATTTCGCTTTCAATAATGCCCGGACAGAAGGCGTTAACGGTGATATTCCACGGCGCCAGCTCGTGCGCCAGGCTTTGGGTGATGCCGATGACGCCCATTTTGCTGGCGGCATAGTGCGGGGTGTAGATAAAACCCTGTCGACCCTGGCCGGAAGAGGTATTGATCAGGCTGCCGTGGTTCTGCTTAACCATGTATTTGGCGGCTTCGCGGCAGCACAGCCAGACGCCGGTGGTGTTAACGGCGAGCACTTTTTCAAAGTCGGCTTTCGGCATGCGATCGTAATAGTCGATGGTGATCACGCCTGCGTTCTGGATAGAGACATCGATGGTGCCAAAACGCGCTGCAGCCTGCTCGTACAGCGACTGCACCTGCGCTTCGTCGGTCACATCAACCTGTAACGATAGGATATCGGCCTGATAGCGCTGGCGTAAGGTTTCCGCCGTTTCATGGACGCGCTCGGCGTTAGAGACCATCACCAGATTCGCACCATCGCGCGCAAAGCGCTCGGCGATACCTGCACCAATTCCGCGGCAGGCGCCGGTGATAACAACCGTTTTGTTCTGGAAATTTCTTTGCATGTTTTTCATCCCTAATTGAAGCCGGACGGCAGTGCGTCCGGCGGGGTAATAAATAGGTGATTAACTGGTGGCTCCTGCCGCAGCCAGCTTCTCCTCATGGCGGCGCATCAGGATGACTTTGTTCTGCAGTTTCTGCTGGAACTGGTCGACGACGACGGCGGTGACGATAACGACGCCTTTAATGACCATTTGCCAGAAATCGCTGACCCCCATCATCACCATGCCGTCGGCGAGGAAGACGATGACGAATGCGCCGATGATTGACCCGGTAACCCGGCCGCGACCGCCTGCCAGCGCGGTTCCGCCGAGCACGGTAGCGCCGATGGCGTCCATTTCGAACATATTGCCGGTCATCGGGTGCGCGGTTTGCAGCTGTGACGCGACGATGAGGCCAACGAATGCGGAGCACAGGCCGGAGAAGGCGTAAACGAAGATTTTTGCTTTGACGATAGGCACGCCGGCCAGGCGAGCGGCGGATTCATTACCGCCGATTGCATAGATATAGCGGCCCAGCGGGGTTTTGGTGGTCAGCCAGTAGCCCAGCAGCAGGAAGCCGATCATCAGCCAGATAGGCAGATAGATGCCCATCAGCGTCCCGGAGCCGAGAGTGGAGAAGCCGGTATTGCCCAGCGCTTCCATGCCGTTGAGGTTCGGATAGGTGCTGCCGTCGTTGAACAGCAGCGCCGAGCCTCTGGCGACATACATCATGCCCAGGGTGCAGATAAAGGGCGCCACGCCGAAGCGGGTGATTACCGCGCCGTTAACAAAGCCAACCAGCACGCCGAAGAGCGCCACGCAGAGGATCACCTCCGGCACGTTGAAAAAGATAACGCTGCCGTTCCATAAGGGCAGACCGTTGGTTAAGAGCGCCCCGGCAACCATACCGCAGATCCCGGCGACGGCGCCGACGGAAAGGTCGATACCGCCGGTCAGGATAACCAGCGTCATGCCGATGGCCAGCAGGCCGGTGATGGCCACGTGCTGGGTCATAATCAGCAGGTTAGATGTGGTCAGGAAATTCGGTACCATCACGCTGAAGAATGCGATAACCAGCAGCAGAGCGATAAACGTTCTGGCCTTCAGCAGGTACATATAAATCATATATTTCTGGTTCATGATGGGTTCCAGCCTGATTAATCTTGAGGTGTTGAAGCCGCGATCAATTTTTCGCGGGTAACCGCATGGCGCGGTAAATCGGCGGTAATCCGGCCATCGGCCATCACCAGAATGCGATCTGCCAGCGCCATAACTTCATCCAGCTCCGATGAAGAGAACATCACCGCCAGACCCTGTTGGGCCATTTTGCCGATCAGGTGATACACGTCAGTTTTCGCGCCGACGTCGATACCGCGAGTGGGCTCATCGAGAAACACCACTTCGGGCCTGGTCATCAACGCCTTGCCGAGCACCACTTTTTGTTGATTGCCGCCGCTGAGCGAGGTGATGGGCAGATCGGGGTCGCTGACCTTGATCGCCAGTTCGCGGATCATCTCTTTGACGCAGGTGATTTCTTTCTGCGGATTCAGCCATTTCCACGCCCGACGAAAGCCCTGAAGGCTGAAATCAGAGAGGGTCATATTCGATTGAATCGACATCATCTGCACCACGCCTTCTCCCTGGCGGTCTTCGGGAACCAGCGCCAGCCCTTTTTTCAGCCGCGCCTGGAACGGGGACTTTTCGATATTTTCGCCGTTGAGATGGACGTTACCGCTTTGGCAAGGCATTAATCCGACCAGGCCTTTAAACAGCTCCGTGCGTCCGGCGCCGAGCAGGCCATAGATGCCGATCACCTCTCCCTTACTTAAGGTGAAGGTCACGTCGTTGAGCTTATAGCCGCCGCTCGGGTGCAGCGCCGTTAAACCTTCAACGGCAAGGACCGCTTCGCCTTTCGGCGCGGGCCGGTAGTCGAAATGTTTTTTCTTATCGCCGACCATCTGTTCGATAATCCACGGGATACTGGCGTCGCTGACTTCGCGTTCACTGATAAAGCGTCCGTCGCGGAAAATGGTGATGTGGTCGCCAATTTCCATCAGTTCTTCGAGGCGGTGGGAAATATAGATAATGGTGACGCCGCGACGTTTAAGCTGTTCAATAACGTTAAACAGGATTTTGACTTCCGACTGGCTGAGCGCAGAGGTGGGCTCATCCATAATTAATACTCGGGTGTCTTTTGAAAGCGCGCGCGCAATTTCGACCAGTTGCTGATGGCCAATACCGAGCTCGCCGAGCTGGGTATAAGGGTCGACGTTGAGCTCCAGCCTCTCGAGTAATTTTTTGGCTAACTCGTATTGATATTTTTCGTTGATCTTTCCTTTTTGAAAGAACTCGTTAGCCATGAAAATATTATCCATGACGTTCATATTCGGAAATAAATTTAATTCCTGGAAAATGATGCTGATTCCCTGCTTTTCGGCCTGGTGAGTCGAGCTCAGGGTAACCGGAACGCCATCAAGAATAATTTGACCGGAGGAGGGTGTTTCAACGCCAGCAAGCATTTTCATCATGGTGGATTTACCCGCACCATTTTCACCGATCAGAACGTTTACTTTATTTCGATAGACCCGGTAATTGACGTTATCTAAGGCAACGACGCCGGGATAAACGCGCGATAATTCACGGGTTTCGATAATAACTTCAGATTCGACTGGTTGGGAATTGACGAGTTCTTGCCGCTGCATTTTATTGTCCTCCCAAACGAACAATTTTTGCCGGCGTAATATCAGGAACGGTCTGCGGAATATCCCAGGCCGAGAACACGCCATATACCTGCACCGCTTCACCGGTTTTAACCTGTGCCGTCTGGATCATTTTGACCGCATGTTCGTTAATCGCCCGGCTATATTCACCAAACAGCACCTGATCGTTGAAGTCCTGATAGCTGGCGCCCTGGTAGCCGTCGCGTAAAAGCGTGCCGCGCAGCGTCGGGCCAATCTGCACCACCACGTTGCTGCCGCTGGTATCCTGGATCGTCATTTTTCCGCTGCGGGAAGCGGAATCAATTTTGCTGATATTGCCTTCCACTTTGACGTAGAACACGCACGGGTTCTCATCCTGAGCGCGATAACCTAACGCTTTGCAGGCGCTATCAATGTCTTTCGCCGTGCGCAGGGCAGTCATTAACTCGGCAACGGGGCGGGCCCTGGCCACAACCTGAGGAACGACCTGCTCTTGCCATGTCCGATCGATATCCGCCATATGCGGATTAGGCGGGGATTTCAGGTCGGCCAGCTCCTGCTGAGAAACAATTCGGCAGCCTCCGAGGGCAACAACGACCAGCATCAGCGAGATTTTTTTATACATAATACTCTCCTGTGCGCCCCGGAAGGGGCGCAACAACCTGGAATCAGGATTTGATATTGAAGTCCTGAACTTTGTCTGCATTGTCCTGGGTGATCAGAATGCCGCGGAACATCACGCGCTGCCTGGCCGGTTTTTCGCCTTTTTGCAGGTAGTTATCGAGGTCGGTCACTCCCTGAGCGGCGATGGCCTGCGCCTGAAGCATCACGGTGGCCTGCAGGGTGCCGGCTTTTACCGCGTCGCGCTCATCGTTGCTGCCATCGATACCGACCACCACCACGTCGTTGCGATTAGCGGCTTTCAGCGCGGCAATGGCGCCAAGCGCGACAGGACCGTTGCCGCAAATCACGCCTTTCACGTCGGGGTGCGCCTGCAGGATGCTGTCCATAATGCGTTTGCCGTCGATTAACGTGCCCTTTGCGTCCTGCTTAGCGACGCTGACCATATCCGGGTACTGGTCGATAACCTGGTGGAAAGATTTTGAACGCGTTACGCAATTATTATCCGCCAGGTTACAGGTCAGCTCGGCGTATTTGCCTTTCTCCGCCATTTTCTCGACAAATACGTTGGCGACTTCAGAACCGGCCTGGAAGTTATTATGGGTAATTTGCTCCAGCGCAATATCATCGACAGGAATTTCACGGTTGATTAAAACCACCGGAATACCCGCTTTCTTCGCTTTTTCAATGGCGGCGACGCTGGCGGTGGAGTCGGCGTTATCCAGAATAATGCCCTGAACTTTTTTACCGATGGCGGTATCGATCAGCTCGTTCTGTTTTTTGACATCTTCGCCATGGGACAGAATGGTAGTTTGATATCCCAGCTCTTTGGCTTTCTCGCTGGCGCCCTTGGCTTCAGAGGCGTAATACGGGTTATCCAGCGAGTTAACCATGATCATAATGGTGCCTTTTTCTGCGGCCTGAGCGGCAAAAGAAAAGGCGGTCAGGGTAGCAGCAGTTAAAAGCGTTAAACGTAATTTCATGACAATTTTCTCTCTTGGTTGTTATTGTCGGGTACGGTGAAACAACGTAAGGCCTGTAAATCGAGTTTATGGGCCGGGGGTCTCCTTTTGTTGATGAGTAAGGTGCGTCACGCGTGCGATTCCCTGGTGGGCGTCAGGCGGACGTTGCCGGTTTCCATAATGTTCTGTTCACCGCATGGCGCCACTCCTGCCATCTCTTCTGCAGGCGCTGGTGGCGGGCCATATCGGGAATAAATTCGCTATGTTCGGTTAAAAAGGCTTTCAGGTCGGTGACCGTTCCCGGATTCAGGGCCTTGCGCGCAAGGAGGGCTGCGCCAATCGCCGACAGTTCGGCAACGTCGCTGCGCATCACCGGGCAGCCGAGCAGGTCAGCCTGATACTGCATTAACCAGTCGTTTTTGGTCGGGCCGCCGTCGACCATCAGCGCCGCTAAATGGAAGTCATCCTGCTGGCGCATGGCGACGACGACATCGGCGATTTGATAGGTAATGGATTCCAGCGCGGCGCGAATCAGATGGGCGCGCTTGACGCCGCGGCTCAGACCGCAAATCACGCCGCGGGCGCTGTCGTCCCACCACGGTGCGCCGAGGCCGGTTAAGGCTGGTACAAAATAGACGCCAAGAGTGGAGTCCACGGAGCCGGGAAGGGTGTTAAGCTCGTGAGCCAGTTCGGCATCCGAAAGCTCGCTTAACCCGGTGCTGTCGGCCATCCACGCCACGGCGTCGCCGGTATGGGGAATATTACCTTCGAGCCCGTAGGTGATGCTGTCGCCGTCGTGCCAGGCGATGGTGGTGGCCAGCGCGTCGATATCGCACTGTGCGGATTTTACCGGCGCCATCACCGATGACCCCGTACCGTAGGTGGCTTTAACACAGCCGAGTTCGCCCAGTGCGTGGCCAAACAACGCGGCGTGGGAATCCCCGACCATCGCCATCACCGGAATACCGTCAGGAATATTATTCAGCCCGCGGGTATAGCCAAATAATCCGCTGGACGGTTTAATCTCCGGCAGCGCGGCGCGTGGGATCTGGAATAGCGCCAGCATTTCGTCGTCCCACTGGCCGGTTTGCAGGTTCAGTAGCTGCGTGCGCGCGGCATTGGAATAATCGCAATGAAACGCTTCGCCCTGGGTTAAGTTCCACAGCAGCCAGCTGTCGATAGTGCCGAGGCAGATTTCTCCCCGCTCTGCCAGCATGCGACCCTCAGGAATGGATTCCAGCAGCCAGCGCATTTTTGAAGCAGAGAACAGGGGGGCAATCGGCAGGCCGGTAGCGGCCTTAATTTGTTGCTCAGTACCGTCGCGGCGTAGTTCATCGCAAAACGCAGCGCTGCGGGTACATTGCCAGGTGATAGCCGCGTTGATCGGCTTACCGCTCTGGCGATACCAGCCGATCGCCGTCTCGCGCTGATTGCTGATGGCTAAGGCAGCGATGTTTTCCGCGCCAACGTGTTCAACCGCTTGCGCAATAACGTCCAGTGACGCCTCTACCAGCACTTCTCCCGACTGCTCAACCCAGCCCTCACGCGGTGTTTGAATCGCCAGCGGCTGGGAGAATTTCACCACGACCTGGCCGCGGCTATCGAGCACGACGGCTTTGGCATTCGTGGTGCCTTCGTCCAGTGCAATGATGAACTCTTTAGGTGTTGCCTGCATTAGGTAGTCTCCTGAGTCACACTTCGTCCTGGTGCGGAGGGCAAAAGGTGAGCATTCCTCTTGTTCGCATTGCTTCCTGGCAGGGCATGATGTGACAATTCGTTTTCACTTTTTTAATCACTGAATATATATTCGATAGTGATTATTTATTTGATACCTTAGCCAGAAACTTCCCGTCGGGCTACTGGAAAAGTTATCAATTGTGCTGGCAATCACACTTATCCGATCGGCGAAGCGTTCAGCTATGGGTGGGAAAGGAGGTGATTTGAGAGTTTTATGTCATTGAAATATAATGACTTATTTGCGTAACCTTTACGCTTCTGGCAAAGCGTAAAGGCTGTGGGAAAGTGTTTGAGTGAGGAAATTAACCGGCAATAAGCAGTCTGGCCGTTGGGTAATCGGTGATCAGAACATCGATATAACCGCCCGAAAGCGCACCTTTGATAGCTGCGACCTTCTCGCTGCCGCCGGCCAGGGCCACCACGTTAGGGCACTTCTTCACCTTCTCCAGCGCCATACCGATAACAGGATCTTCATCATCGCGTAACACTGCTCTGCCGTTTTTATCGTAATAGTGCAGGCAAATGTCACCCACGGCACC
Source organism: Klebsiella sp. CN_Kp066 (assembly GCF_040065135.1). Classification (NCBI taxonomy): domain Bacteria; kingdom Pseudomonadati; phylum Pseudomonadota; class Gammaproteobacteria; order Enterobacterales; family Enterobacteriaceae; genus Klebsiella; species Klebsiella sp. CN_Kp066. The sequence continues at coordinate 123,210 of NZ_JBEAIU010000001.1, forward strand.
GCGTTCCGCCAGCACCTGCAGCATATCTTCGTGATAGTAGTTGCCGGATGTTTTCAGCAGCTGCGAAGGTTCAAGAATACCGATCCCGACAATCGCGATATCGACTTCATCAAAGCGGGCAATAACGTCGGCGACATCTTTACTGGCAACAAGACGATTCTTCTCCTCGGTGGATCCTTCAATGCTCTGTGAAGGGAGCAGCCAGGCTTCACAGTTCAGATGCTGCGCCAGGGTCTGGGTGAGAATAGTGGCCTGCACGTTGCCGTTCGGCCCTACGCCGCCGAGCAACTGGATGACGCCGCTGGCTTTCAGGTTTTGGGCGTGTACTTCATCCACCATCGCGCGGATGGTGGAACTCCACGAAGAGACGCCAATCAGATCCTTTGGCCGTAATCGCGTTTCGAGGTAGTGGGCAGCGGCGGAACCGATAGCGCGCTTGATGGTGTGATCGCTAGCATCCTCTTCGGTATCCACCACGATGGCTTGCTTAATTCCGTAACGATCCTCAAGACCTTTTTCAAGGTTAAGAAAAATATTTGATGGCTGAACAACGCTAATTTTCACCACGCCCTCTTTCTGGCAGCGGGTGATCGCTCGGGAGATAAATGACTGAGAAAGCGAGAGAAGTTGAGCAATGTCGGACTGCTTGCGTCCTTCGAGATAGTAGAGCGTGGCAATCTTAACTAATAGCCGTTGTTCATCCTGCTTAGCCATATATTTCCCCGAAAATCATTTACGTGCAGCCATTATCTTAGAGCTCATTATCATACGCGAAAAGAAAAGACATTTAAGTGTGATGAATATCTAACTTTCGCCAATCCTCAAAATCAGCTATGGACAAAAACAGAACAGTAGCTGCATAATTGAATAAAGAATCGTTGTTGAATATATATTCATGGCGATTTCAGGTCAACTGAAAAGTGCCCGGGTGAAGTGATACCCGGTGGTAAGGAGGCAGAATGTTCCTGAGTATGATGCAGCGGCGTGAGCCCTACGATGCGTTGCCTGGGGATGTCTGGTTTTTTTAGTCCCTGACGGAATAAATATTCCAAGTTGAAAATAAATTCAGAGGTATTAAATGAATCCCTATAGCTATGATGTCCAGGCACTTGAGCGTAAAGCCCGCGCCGTACGTCGCCATATCGTCAGATTGAATGCCAATAGCCCTGCTGGCGGGCACACCGGCGCCGACCTGTCGCAGGTTGAACTGCTCACTGCGCTCTATTTTCGCATTATGAACGTCGCGCCGGACCGCGTGGATGATGACCAGCGCGATATCTACATCCAGTCGAAAGGCCATGCGGTGGGCTGCTACTACTGCGTGCTGGCCGAAGCGGGCTTCTTCCCGGTTGACTGGCTGGAAACCTATCAGCATGCGAATTCTCATCTTCCTGGTCACCCGGTTCGTCAGAAAACGCCGGGGATTGAACTCAACACCGGCGCGCTGGGCCACGGTTTGCCTGTTGCGGTGGGGCTGGCGCTGGCTGCGAAAAAAAGCAACAGCTCCCGCCGCATCTTTTTAATTACCGGCGATGGCGAACTGGCGGAAGGCAGCAACTGGGAAGCGGCGCTGGCTGCGGCGCACTACGGCCTTGATAACCTCGTCATTATTAATGACAAAAACAATCTCCAGCTGGCGGGGCCGACGCGGGAAATTATGAATACCGATCCGCTGGCCGATAAATGGAAGGCCTTCGGAATGTCGGTTACCGAATGCCAGGGTAACGACATGGCGTCGGTGGTGGCGACCCTGGAAGGACTGAAGCAGGAAGGTAAACCCAACGTTATTATCGCCAACACCACGAAAGGTGCCGGTATTTCCTTTATCCAGGGGCGCCCGGAGTGGCACCACCGGGTACCGAAAGGCGAAGAAATTACACTGGCACTGGAGGAACTGAAAGATGAGTAATGCAGAACACCTGGCGAGCGTGATGGTTCAGGCCTTTATTGATGCGGTCGACAGCGGTGTCGATCTGGTGCCGGTGGTGGCTGACTCCACGTCAACGGCCAAAATCGCGCCGTTTATTAAACAGTTCCCCGGGCGTCTGGTGAACGTGGGTATCGCCGAGCAGAGCATGGTCGGGACGGCGGCGGGCCTGGCCCTGGGGGGGAAAGTGGCGGTCACCTGTAACGCCGCGCCGTTCCTGATTTCCCGCGCCAATGAGCAGATTAAAGTCGACGTTTGCTATAACAACACCAACGTTAAGCTATTTGGCCTTAACGCCGGCGCCAGCTACGGCCCGCTGGCCAGCACCCATCATGCGATTGATGACCTGGCGGTGATGCGCGGCTTCGGCAATATCCAGATTTTCGCCCCGTCTTCGCCGCGCGAATGCCGGCAGATTATCGATTACGCCATCGGCTATCAGGGGCCGGTCTATATTCGTCTTGACGGCAAGGCGCTGCCGGAACTGCATGATGAAAGCTATCGCTTCGTGCCGGGAGCGGTCGTTACGCTGCGGGAAGGCGAGGATATCGCTCTGGTCGCTACCGGATCGACGGTGCATGAGATCGTCGATGCCGCGCAGATGCTGGCCGACGCGGGGATTCAGGCTAAAGTGGTGAGCGTGCCGTCCATTCGCCCTTGCGATACCGCCGCGCTGCTGGCGGCGCTGAAACCGTGCAAGGCGGTGATAACGGTGGAGGAGCATAACGTCAACGGCGGGTTGGGTAGCCTGGTGGCGGAAGTGCTGGCTGAGGCCGGGGCGGCAATTCCGCTCAAACGCCTGGGGATCCCGGATGGTGAGTATGCGGCGGCGGCAGATCGCGGTTGGTTGCGTAAACACCACGGTTTCGATGCCGCTTCCGTCGCCGGGCTGGCGCAGAAAATGCGCTGACTTTACGCCGGCTTAAACCGATAACCCGTGCGGCTGCCGCGCGGGTTTTGTTTTTACGCCGCGCAGAGCGTAATGACGTAGTCACCGGCCTTAATCCATTGCAGCCGATACTCCCCGGCGGAGAGCCGAAGAAGCAGATTTCCCTCCTTTATATACGCCAGCGTAAAATCGCTAAAACCGACGCCCGCCTGTACGTCGGGATGGATGGCCTTAAACGCGCTCTCTTTCGCCGAAAATGCCAGCGTGAGCGCCAGCTCGGGGCCCAGGCCGCTGGCGTCCAGCAGACTTTTTTCCGCGCTGTTGATGATGCAGCTTTCCAGCTCAGCCGCCAGGTCAGGAGTCAAGATGCGCTCAATATCAACGCCGATCGGCCGGACAGAGACGACTGCCAGCGCGCTGCGTTCACAGTGGCTTATGCTGCCGTACCACGGGGGCGGCCATAGGGGCTGGCGTTGGTCGCCAATGGCAGGGACCTCTGTCTCACCGACTTCTCGCAGCGCATAAACCGCAGCGATACGCCCGGCAAGATGTTCGCTCTGCCGCTTGCGGGCGCAGCCGGTTAGCCGGGCATGGTGCGGCAGCCAGAGGAGATCTTCAGGCCGAAAGGTCAATGGGTCGAAATCGACACGCTGCAGCGAGCGATCGGCAAGCTGAATGATAGAACGTTGGGTTTGCATAGGGGGATGTTAACAGATTCTCCCCTCCGCCCTCTATGGGAAGAGGGCGGGGGGAACGGCCGGACAATCAGAAGTGGGTATTGACGCCCAGATACCAGGTGCGGCCTGATTCGTTATAGGTATTGGCGCCAGCGCCAGCCATATAAGAAACATCCGTCAGGCTACCGGTGGTTTGCGCATTACCCGCGCGCCAGTGGCGCTTGTCGAAGACGTTATCCACGCCGCCGGTCAGGCTGACATTTTTCGTCACATCCCAGGTGGCGCTCAGGCCAACGATGCTGTAAGGGCTGACTTCATCCGTTTCAGAACCCACCGCCGGCTCACCTTTGTAGTTATATTTCTTCGGCTGCTGCTTGCCGTACCAGGTGAAGGTCGACTGCACCGAAATATCCTCCTGAATCTGCCAGCTCAGAGTGGAGTTCAGGGTATATTCCGGAATAATCGACAGACGATCGCCGGTTTTCTTGTTTTTACTTTGCAGCATATAAGTGATGTTATTGGTCCAGTTCACCGTTTCGCTGACCGGCACGTTCAGGGTGCCTTCGAGACCTTCAACCACCGCTTTAGGCACGTTTTCCCACTGATAGATATCGGTTTTCACTTTACCGTTCGTCGTCTGTGAAATCGGCGCGTAGCCCGCTTCGATTTTATCGCGGTAGTCGTTACGGAACCATGTCACACCCGCCAGCCAGCCGTCGCGTTTAAACTCAAGGCCAATCTCTTTGTTGATGCTGGTTTCGGCTTTCAGGTCATCGTTACCCATCATGTAGCAACCGGTACCGTTGCCGCTGGCATAGCAGCCCTGGCCTTTACTATAGAGAATATAGTTCGGGTTGGTTTGGTACAGGCTCGGCGCTTTATAGGCGCGGGCGATGCCCATTTTTAACGTGAAGTCATCCCACAGACCCTGAGACAAGTTAAGCGACGGGCTCCAGTTGTTGCCGACGATCGTGTGATGATCGAAACGCAGCGCCGGCGTCAGCATGGTGGTGTCGGTCAGCTCCACGTTGTCTTCGGCAAACAGGGAGAAGATCTCGGCCTTCGAGTATGGGCTACGGCCGGTGCTGTCATAGCCGTCGATATCGCCGCCCATAAAGGTCTGGGTATTTGACGCCAAATCCTTCATCCGCTGCTGATTCCACTCGGAGCCCAGCGTCAGGTTCTGGTTAAACACCAGATCCAGAGGGATGTTGACTTCGCTGTGCAGCATCACGTCGGCGAGGTCGATATCGCTGAACTGGTTGCTGTTGAAGATACCTTCCGTGCCGCCCGCCAGACCTTCGCCTTTACGCGAGTTACGGGTACGTTCGTACTGGGCCCAGTTGCTGGTGGTCACGCCGTTATCCCAGCCGCCGTTCCAGGTGACGGAATAAGTCTGGCGATAGAGGCGGTTCGTCTCTTTCCCGTAGTTCTCTTTCACCAGATCGTTAGTATTGGTGTTCTGCGTATCGCCCGCGTAGAGGTTGCCCTGACGGCTGTAGCCGGATTCAAACTCCAGCGACTGCATCGGCGCGAAATCCCAGCGCACGACGCCGTTAATATTCTTATTTTTCACCCCTTCACGCCCGGCAGGCATGGTATTGGCATAGGCGCCGGTACGCTCGGATTGATGTCCGTCGTTGATATCCCAGGCATCGGCTTGGGTTTTGTCGAGGTTGCCCAGCAGGCGGAAGCTGAAATCGCCCCCCAGCGGGCCGCTGAGGCTAAAGTTGGTGCGTTTAGTCGAACCTTCGTCTTTATGCTCCGGGGCGTTCATGTAGGTATTCCATGAACCGTGCCATTCGCCGTCGCTCTTCTTGGTGATGATATTGACCACGCCGCCCGCCGCGCCGTTGCCGTAGCGCGCGGCCGCCGGGCCGCGAATGACTTCAATACGTTCGATCAGCTCCGGCGGTACCCATGAGGTATCGCCGCGGGTATCGCGCTCGCCGCGCCAGCCCAGACGTACGGAGTTGCGGCTGGTCACGGGCTTGCCGTCAATCAGGATCAGGGTGTTTTCCGGGCCCATGCCGCGAATATCAATCTGGCGATTGTTGCCGCGCTGGCCGCTGGTGGAGTTGCCGGTCAGGTTTACGCCCGGCATGGTACGGATAATTTCAGATACGTCGCGCGCAGGCGGACGTTTACGAATTTCATCTGCGGTGATGGTTGATACGCCAGGCGCCTGCAGGTTCTGCTCGGCGGCGGTGACAACCATGGTTTCATCAGCGGTTGCGGTTTTGCTATCGGAGACCGTTTCCGCCGCGCTTAGCGGAAAAGCAGCCCCGTAGATTCCCAGATTGACCAGCAAGGCCAGGGATTTGATCCTGTTATTCATTGTAAATCCTGCTTTTCGTCGCCGCCTTCCCCAAAGGCCCCTTCCCGTCGGGAGGGGAGGCGGTATCAATGTTGCCGGTAGAGAGCACAGGCACTCCGTCGCTGACCAGAACCCGGCTTTCGGGCTAAATTGTTTCCCCGAAAGTCCCGGCGCTGCATAAGCTCTCTCTGACATGTTTATTTTTTAAAAGACGCGCTTCCCACAGCGCGCTAATACGCTATTGCAAATGAAAATAGTTATCAATAATATTATCAATAAATATTGCGTTTATTAATGCGTTTGTTGATAAATGTCACGATAAACATAGGGTTGAAAGGAATGCATAAGACAGGATGCGACGACTGGTGGCGCCATATCTCCGGTCCGCAAATTGAGGTCGTGGACGACGCGTATCGGGTGACCTTTTGGTGGCGCGATCCGGCGGGCAACGAAGCCTCTTCGCCAACCCGGCGGGTATGGATTTATATTACCGGCGTGACTGACCATCATAAAAACGCCGTACCGCAAACGCTGCAGCGCATTCCCGGTACCGATGCCTGGTGCTGGCAAACCATTCTCTCTGCCGCCTGGCGCGGCAGCTACTGCTTTATTCCTTCCGCGCGGGACGACGACTTTTCCCCTCAGCTTTTTAACGGCGACAGCCCGGACCGCGCGCTGCTGCGCGAAGGCTGGCGCAAGCTGCTGCCGCGGGCGATTGCCGACCCGCTTAATCCGCAAAGCTGGAAGGGCGGGCGCGGCCACGCGGTCTCTGCGCTGGAGCTGCCGGACGCCCCCGACCAGCCCGGCTGGGCGCTGCGTGATGAACCTTATCAGCCGCCGGTCTGCATTGAATGGCAGAGCCAGCGACTCGGCAACCGGCGGCGGATATGGATTTACGCCACCGGCGATGCGCAGCCGCAAGCGCGCCCGCTGGCGATTTTGCTTGATGGTCAGTTCTGGGCTGAAAGCATGCCGGTATGGGCGCCGCTAGCAGGATTAACCCGCGAGAAGCGGTTACCGCAGGCGGTTTATCTGCTGATTGACGTTATCGATAACCAGCATCGCGCCGAAGAGCTTCCCTGCAATGAAACGTTCTGGCTGGCGGTTCAGGAAGAGCTGCTGCCGATGGTTCACCGGATAGCACCTTTCAGCGATAGCGCCGACCGAACCGTGGTGGCAGGCCAGAGCTTTGGCGGCCTGGCCGCGATGTTCGCCGCGCTCTACTGGCCCCGGCGCTTTGGCTGCGTGCTCAGCCAGTCTGGCTCCTACTGGTGGCCGCATCGCGGCGGCGCGCAGACGGGCCTGCTGATTGAGCGGCTCAGCCGCGGCGAAATACAGCCGCAAGGGCTACGCATCTGGCTGGAGGCCGGCGTTCGCGAGCCGATCATTTTTCGCGCGAACCAGGCGCTGCTGACGCATCTGGAACAGCAGACGATTTTCTGGCGTCAGGTTGACGGCGGACATGATGCGCTTTGCTGGCGCGGCGGGCTGACGGCCGGGCTCATCCAGCTGTGGCAGCCATTAGGCCGTGAAGAGTAGCAAAGCGCGATTTACGAGGAATTTGATATGCAATTCAGTAACCCCTTCGACAATCCGCAAGGGCAGTTTTACATTCTGCGCAATGACCAGCAGCAGTTCAGCCTGTGGCCGCACCACTGCGCCCTGCCGGAAGGCTGGACGGTAGAGTGCCCGCCGCAGTCGTTAGAGGCGTGCAACGCCTGGCTGGCGGAGAATTGGTCAACGCTTACCCCCGCGCACTATGCATCCTGAGGAGCCCACAATGACCACACGTTTACCGCTGGTTGCGGCTCAGCCGGGGATCTGGATGGCGGAGCGCCTCTCGACGCTGCCCGGCGCCTGGAGCGTGGCCCACTATGTTGAGCTGCGCGGCGATATCGACCCGACCTTGCTCGGGCGGGCGATTGTCACCGGGCTCTCTCAGGCTGACACCCTCAGCATGCGTTTTTGTGAAGATAACGGCGAAGCCTGGCAGTGGGTCGATGAAAATCGTCATTTTGCCGAGCCGGACTATCGGGATCTGCGCACGTCGCACGACCCGCACGCTGCCGCGCTGGCGCTGATGCAGGCCGACCTCGGGCAAAACCTGCGCGTGGACGGCGGTAATCCGCTGGTCTGCCATCAACTGCTGCGGGTGGGGGATAAGTGCTGGTACTGGTATCAGCGTTATCATCATTTGCTGGTCGATGGCTTCAGTTTCCCGGCCATTACCCGCCAGATCGCCGCGATTTATCGCGCATGGCAGCGCGGCGAAGAGACGCCAGCTTCGCCGTTCACGCCGTTTGCCGAGGTGGTGGAAGAGTACCAGCGCTACTACGGCAGCGACGCCTGGCTGCGTGATAAACAGTTCTGGCAGGCGCAGCGTCAGGCGCTGCCGGCTCCGGCCTCCCTTTCCGACGCGCCGCTGGCGGGAAGGGCGACCAGCACCGATATCTGGCGCATGAAGCTGGAGGTCGACGCCGGCGTATTTAGCCGGCTGGCGGCAGGCGCGCCGCAGTGCCAGCGCGCGGATCTGGCGCTGGCGCTGACCGCCCTGTGGCTGGGACGGCTGTGCAGCCGAATGGATTACGCCGCGGGCTTTATTTTCATGCGCCGCATGGGCTCTGCGGCATTAACCGCTACCGGCCCGGTGCTCAACGTTCTGCCGCTGGCGGTCAATATTGACGCCCGGGAAACGCTGGCGGAGCTGGCCATGCGTCTTGCCGGACAGCTCAAGAAAATGCGCCGCCACCAGCGCTATGATGCCGAACAGATTGTCCGCGACAGCGGCAGGGCGGCGGGCGATGAACCGCTGTTTGGCCCGGTGCTCAATATTAAAGTCTTCGACTATCAGCTGGATATCGACGGCGTACAGGCGATTACCCACACCCTGGCCACTGGCCCGGTCAATGACCTGGAGCTGGCGCTCTTCCCGGATGAAACCGGCGGTCTATCGCTGGAGGTGCTGGCGAACAAGCAGCGATATGATGAGCAGACGCTGCGCGGGCATATCGCCCGTCTATCTTCTTTGCTGACTCAGTTTGCCGATAATCCCACTCTGCCTTGCGGCGAGGCGAATATGCTGTCGGCGGCGGAAAACCAACGCCTGGCGCAGGTGAACGCGACCGCTGTCGACCTGCCGCTCACCACCCTGAGCGCGCTGGTGGCGGCGCAGGCGGCAAAAACCCCGGATGCCCCGGCGCTGGCGGATGGCTGCTGGCAGTTTAGCTACCGTGAGATGCGCCAGCAGGTGGTAGCGCTGGCCGAGCGTCTGCGCGCACGGGGCGTCAAACCGGGCGATAGCGTGGCGGTCGCGCTGCCGCGTTCGGTGTTCCTGACGCTGGCGCTGCACGGCATTGTTGAGGCCGGAGCCGCGTGGCTGCCGTTGGATACCGGCTATCCCGACGACCGCTTGCGGATGATGCTGGAAGACGCCCGTCCGTCGCTGCTGATCACCTCCGAGGATCAACTGACGCGCTTTAGCGATATTCCCGGCCTGGAAAGCCTCTGCTACCAGCAGCCGCTGGCGGCGGGCGAGTCCGCGCCGCTGGCGCTCTCGCAGCCGGAGCATACCGCGTATATCATCTTTACCTCCGGCTCCACCGGGCGACCGAAAGGGGTGATGGTCGGGCAGACCGCCATCGTCAACCGCCTGCTGTGGATGCAGGACCACTATCCGCTCTGTGCTGAGGATGTGGTGGCGCAGAAAACGCCGTGCAGCTTTGATGTCTCGGTATGGGAGTTCTGGTGGCCGTTTATCGCCGGCGCGCAGCTGGTGATGGCCGAGCCGGAAGCCCACCGCGACCCGCTGGCGATGCAGCAGTTTTTTGCCCGCTACGGCGTGACAACGACCCACTTTGTGCCGTCGATGCTCGCGGCGTTCGTTGCCTCGCTGGAGGCGGAAAACGTCGATTGTTGTCAAACCCTGCGCCGGGTATTCTGTAGCGGAGAGGCGCTGCCGACGGCGCTATGCCGTGAATGGGAGCAACTCACCGGCGCGCCGCTGCATAACCTGTACGGCCCGACGGAAGCCGCGGTGGACGTCAGCTGGTATCCGGCCTGCGGGCCCGAACTGGCGGCAGTCACCGGCGCCAGCGTACCGATTGGCTGGCCGGTGTGGAATACCGGCTTGCGCATCCTTGATGCCGCCATGCGCCCGGTACCGCCGGGCGTGGCGGGGGATCTCTACCTGACCGGCATTCAGCTGGCGCAGGGCTATCTGGGGCGTCCCGATTTGACCGCCAGCCGCTTTATTGCCGACCCCTACACGCCGGGCGAGCGGATGTACCGCACCGGCGATGTTGCCCGCTGGCTGGATAACGGCGCGGTCGAGTATCTCGGACGCAGCGACGACCAGCTAAAAATACGCGGCCAGCGAATTGAGCTGGGCGAAATTGACCGCGCGCTATCTGCGCTGCCGGACGTTGCGCAGGCGGTGGCTCACGCCTGCGTCTTCAACCAGGCGGCGGCGACCGGCGGCGATGCCCGTCAGCTGGTGGGCTATCTGGTTTCTGCTTCCGGTCTGCCGCTGGACACCGCCGCGCTCAAAGCGCAGCTTGGCGAACAGCTACCGCCGCATATGGTGCCGGTGGTGCTGATTCAGCTGCCGGCGCTGCCGCTAAGCGCCAACGGCAAGCTGGATCGTAAAGCGCTGCCGTTACCCACGTTGAGCAGTGAGCGCAGCGGACGTCCGCCGGAGCCGGGCGTGGAAACTGCCGTTGCCGCAGCGTTCAGCCAGCTGCTCGGCTGTGAGGTGAACGACATCGACGCCGATTTCTTCGCCCTTGGCGGCCATTCGCTGCTGGCGATGCGCCTGGCGGCGCTGTTGAGCCGCGAACTGGAACGCCAGGTGACGCCTGGCCAGATAATGGTCGCTTCTTCCGTCGGCAAGCTGAGCGCGCTACTGGCATCGGATCTGAGCGATGAGCAGGCGCAACGGCTGGGCTTCGACGCGATCCTGCCGCTGCGCGAGAGCGACGGCCCGACGCTGTTTTGCTTCCATCCGGCTTCCGGTTTTGCCTGGCAGTTCAGCGTGCTGGCGCGTTATTTAAGCCCGCGCTGGTCGATCGTCGGCATTCAGTCGCCGCGACCGCAGGGGCCGATGGCGACGGCGGCGGATCTGGATGCGGTATGCGAACATCATCTGCAAACCCTGCTTTCGCAGCAGCCGCGCGGCCCGTACTATCTGTTTGGCTATTCGCTCGGCGGTACCCTGGCGCAGGGAATTGCCGCCCGTTTACGCCAGCGCGGCGAAGCGGTGGCCTTCCTCGGGCTGCTGGATACCTGGCCGCCCGAGACGCAGAACTGGGCGGAGAAAGAGGCGAACGGTCTGGATCCTGAGGTGCTGGCGGAAATTGCCCGCGAACGTGAGGCGTTTCTGGCCGCCCAGCAGGGGCAGGCTTCCGGCGAGCTGTTCAGCGTGATTGAAGGCAACTATGCCGATGCGGTGCGCCTGCTGACTACCGCGCACAGCGCGAAGTTTGACGGTAAGGCGACTCTGTTCGTGGCGGAGAAGACCCGGCAACCCGGGATGGACCCGCAGGTGGTGTGGGGGCCGTGGATCGGCGAGCTGGAGGTGTTTAGCCAGGATTGCGCCCACGTGGATATTATCTCTCCGCAGGCTTTTGAAACGATCGGTCCGGTGGTCAGGGAGATACTCGGTTAGGGAAGATGAACACCCGGGTTGCGGCTGACGCCTTACCCGGGCTACCGTTTGTGCCAGATTGGGTAGCCCGGCTAAGCGCAGCGCGAGCCGGGAATTTCTACTTGCGACCCAGCGGCACTACCAGCGGCGTATGCGCCACCGGATCGTCAATAATCGTACAGCGCAGGCCGTAAATCTTCTCGATCAGCGCCGCGTTGACAATCTCCTTCGGCGCGCCCTCGGCGACGATTTTACCGTCGCGCAGGGCAATCAAGTGGGTGGCGTAGCGGCAGGCCTGATTCAGGTCGTGCAGCACCGCCGCCAGCGTATAGCCCTTTTCCCGATTCAGCTCGCTCAGCAGCTCCAGCAGATCGATTTGATGGCTGATATCCAGCCAGGTGGTGGGCTCATCCAGCAGCATAATCGCCGTTTCCTGGGCCAGCACCATGGCGATCCACGCCCGCTGGCGCTGGCCGCCGGAGAGCGTATCGACGCTTTGTTGCGCGAGGTCGGTAATGCCGGTGGCCTTCATCGCCCTGGTGACCGCCTCTTCATCCTCTTTGCGCCAGCGGGTAAACAGCGGCTGGTGCGGATAGCGGCCGCGGGCGACCAGCTCCTGAACCGTTATATCCCCCGGCGTGGTGGCGTTCTGCGCCAGCAGGCCGATGCGCTTTGCCACCTCTTTACTGGCGTAATGCTGGATCTGTTCGCCGTCGAGCCAGACATGACCGCTGGTAGGCGTCATCAGGCGGCTCAGGGTGCGCAGCAGGGTCGACTTACCGCAGCCGTTGGGACCGATAATCGCGGTAAAGTGGCCATCGGGAATGGTGACGTTCAGCGATTCGGCGATGGTCTTTTTGCCGTACGCCAGGGTCAGCCGATCGCCGCGCAAACGGGAGGTAACAGCGGTCATTTTTTGCGGGACTCCTGAATTAACAACACGATGAGGTAGATGCCGCCAATGCTGACGGTCACCACGCCCACCGGTAACTGATAGGGCATAAACAGACGCTGCGCGGCGTAGTCGGAGATGGCCAGCAGCAGGGCGCCGCACAGCGCCGCCTGAGTCAGCCCCCAGCGCGCGGTACCGCTGAGGCGGCGCGCGATATGCGGGGCCACCAGCGCGATAAATGAAATCGGCCCGGCGAGCGCGGTGGCGGCGGCGGTCAGTACCACCCCGACCAGCATCATCAGCAGGCGCGAACGCTCAACCCGCACGCCCAGCGCACAGGCGGTATCGTCACCCATCTCCAGCAGCCGCATGCGCCGCGCCAGCAGCGCCCCGCAGACCAGCATCAAGAGAATCAGCGGCGCGGAGGGCCAGGTTTTTCCCCAGGTCAGTCCGTTAAGCGAGCCGGCATACCACAGCCCGGCGGAGAGGGCGGTTTCCAGCGAAGCGCGCAGCAGTAGCCAGGTATTGAATGCTACCAGCATGGCGCGGACGCCGATGCCGATAATAATCAGGCGAAAGGTTTCAATCCCGTTGCGCCACGCCAGTATCCAGACCACCAGCGCGGTGAGGATCCCGCCAGCCATCGCCGCCGCGGCGATGGCCGCCAGGTTCTGGCCGAACATGACCATGGCGACCAGCACACCGCTCCACGCCCCGGTGTTAAAACCCATCACGTCCGGGCTACCCAAGGGGTTGCGGGTGAGCGACTGGAAAATCGCGCCGCTGACGCCGAGGGCGGCGCCGATCAGCAGCGCCATCAGCACGCGGGGCAGGCGCCACTCGGTCACCACCAGGGTGATATTGCGCGGCGCATCGCCGAGCAACGCGGAGATAACCTGTTCAACGCTTAACGGTACCAGGCCGGTGCCGAGCCCCCACAGGGAGACCAGGGCGCTGGCGATCAGCAGCAGCAGGCAGCTAAACATCAGGCGGCGGGACGGGGCCATCACATTCCACCTCCGCGCGGCTGGCGGCGGACCAGCCAGATCAGCACCGGCGCGCCGATAAAGGCGCTGACGACCGAAACTCGCAGCTCACCGGGGACCAGCAGACGGCCCAGCACGTCGGCAAACAGCAGCAGGGCAGGGGTGGCCAGCAGGGTGACCGGCAGCGACCAGCGATGATCCGCGCCCACCAGCCAGCGGGCCATATGCGGCATCATCAGGCCAATAAAGGCGATGGGCCCGACCACCGCCGTGGCGCTGCCGCACAGGACGGTAATCGCCAGCAGGCCGATGAGCTGGGTACGTGCCACCCGGCTGCCGAGCGCGGTGGCCGTATCGTTACCGAGGCTCAGGCTGTTTAAGGCCCTGCTCAGCAATAGCGTCACCAGGCCGGCAATGAGTACCGGGATCAGGACAATTTTAAGCGTTTGCAGGGTGCGCACGTCCAGCGAACCCGCCTGCCAGAAGCGCAGCTGATCGTAGACGTCGGGGTTGAGCAGGGCGATACCGCTGGAAAGGCCTTCCAGCACCGCCGCCAGGGCGACCCCCGCGAGGGTCAGGCGAACCGGGCTCAGCTGGCCGCCGCCCTGGCTGCCGGTAAAGGCGACCAGCAGCGAGGCGCCGAACGCGCCGCAAAAGGCCATCAGCAGCTGCTCCTGCGGTGAGGAGATACCAAACAGCGCCGCACCCAGCACGATAGCGAAGCTGGCGCCGGAGTTGACGCCGAGGATCCCCGGATCCGCCAGCGGGTTACGGGTCAGCGTTTGCATCAGCGCTCCGGCCAGGCCCAGCGCGGCGCCGGCCAGCAGCCCGGCAAGGGTTCGCGGCAGTCGGGCATCAAGGACGATGGTGCAATCGGCGCTCTGGCAGGTGCCGGCGAAAGCATCGATGACGACGCTAAACGGTAGGGGTTTGGCGCCGATCAGCAGGCTGAGCGCAACCGCAATGATTAAGACGATTAAAAGACCCGGCACGGCAAAGGCGCGCGCCGCGGTCGTTGAAGACGACATGGCTTACATCCCTGACATGATAATGATAGTAATTATCGTTATCGATTCTATCCAGTTATGTTAGCATGTGCACCCATAAAAATGGTATGGAAAATAATAACAAGGCGCTGTCATGAACCGACAATCCTGGCTGCTGAATCTCAGCTTGCTGAAAACCCACCCGGCCTTTCGCGCCGTCTTTATCGCCCGCTTTATCTCAATTCTGTCGCTTGGCCTGCTGGGCGTGGCGATCCCGGTACAGATCCAGATGATGACCCATTCGACCTGGCAAGTGGGGCTGTCGGTCACCTTAACCGGCGGTTCGATGTTTGTCGGTCTGATGATCGGCGGCGTGCTTGCCGACCGCTATGAGCGTAAGCGTCTGATCCTGCTGGCGCGCGGCACCTGCGGCATCGGCTTCGTCGGCCTGTGCCTCAACGCTATGCTGCCGGAACCGTCGCTCATCGCAATCTATCTGCTGGGCATCTGGGACGGCCTGTTTGCCTCAATCGGCGTGACCGCGCTGCTGGCGGCGACCCCAGCGCTGGTTGGCCGGGAAAATCTGATGCAGGCCGGGGCGATCACTATGTTGACGGTGCGGCTGGGATCGGTCATTTCACCGATGATCGGCGGTCTGCTGCTGGCAACCGGCGGCGTGGCCTGGAACTACGGGCTGGCGGCGGCAGGTACTTTTATAACGACGCTGACCCTGCTGCGTTTGCCGCGGCTGGCGCCGCCGCCGCAGCCGCGCGAGCACCCGCTAAAATCGCTGAACGCGGGATTGAAGTTTCTGTTTAACAGCCCGCTTATCGGCGGCATTGCGCTGCTTGGCGGACTGCTGACGATGGCCAGCGCGGTGCGCGTGCTCTATCCGGCGCTGGCCGGAAGCTGGCAGATGTCGGCGTCGCAGATTGGCCTGCTGTACGCGGCGATCCCTTTGGGAGCGGCGTTCGGCGCGTTGACCAGCGGACAGCTGGCGCAGACGGCGAAGCCCGGCGTGCTGATGCTGGCGACCACCGTCGGCTCGTTTGTGGCGATTGCGCTGTTCAGCCTGATGCCGGTGTGGGAGCTGGGCGCGATGTGCCTGGCGCTGTTTGGCTGGCTGAGCGCAATAAGCTCGCTGCTGCAATATACGCTGATCCAGACGCAAACCCCGGAGAATATGCTCGGGCGCATCAACGGGCTGTGGACCGCGCAGAACGTGACCGGCGATGCGATAGGCGCGGCGCTGTTGGGGGGGTTGGGCGCGATTCTGACGCCGGCCGCTTCGGCGAGCGCCAGCGGCTGGGCGCTGGTGATTGTGGGCGTGGTGCTGGTCGGGCTGCTACGCGAGCTGCGCCGCTTTCAGCGCCCGGAGACGGTCAGCGAAAGCTAGTTCCGCCGGTCTTCCCGGAGGCGGCGCGTCGCGCCTGTCCGGGCTACTGGCCCGCAGACGACGGTGAACCCGTAGCCCGGGTTAGCGCAGCGCGACCCGGGAAGAAGCCGCGCCGATGTATTTATCCCGGCGCATTCCGGGCTATCGACTTGCAGTAGCCCGCTAGCGCCACCGGGAAAACCGAAAAGAGCGCCAATAAAAAGCCCCGGATGGCTCCGGGGCTGGCTATTACTCGTCAGTGACGATTAACGCTTAGTACGCGCCAAGATCGCTCCATACCGCGAACTGACCGCAGTTCAGGTCCGGCTGGTCACCCTGAGACCACCATTTCACCTGGTAGTTATGGCCTTTCCAGCTGACGGTTTCAAAGGTACCCCAGTTGCTGCCATACACGGTGCTGGCATTCCACAGCGGATAAGGCGTGGTTTCGTCTGACGGCACTACATCATCATCCGCCGGTTGAGGTTGATCATCGCTGTTATCCTGGTCGTCCGCCGGCTCATCATCGTTCTTGTCTTCCGACTCGTCTTCGCTGTCATCGCTCTGGGTCGCGGCGACGACGGAGAGCACAAAGCGCTGCTGCGTTGACGGCTCACCCCAGGTATCGCGCACGAACAGAGTAAAGGTGAACTCGGTATCTTCGCTCACTTTCGGGACGTCGAACTCGATGACGGCGGCGGTTTTATCCGCCACGGCGATCGCCGCAGGCACGCCCCAACTGAAGGACAGGTCGTCGCTATCTTCATCCGAGGATTTTTCGCCGGAAAGACGCACGCGGGAGCCGCCAACCACCATCAGTTCGATGGCTGCTTTCGGCGCGTGGTTGACCGCCGGTTCAGGCTGAACGTCGTCTTCCTCATTTTCATTCGTTTCATCCGCTTCATCCGTCGGTTCGACGTTGATGCCTTCGAAATAGAACGGCTCCATATCGATAACTTCAGAGGCCATTTCATAGCCCAGACCTTCACGCGCGGCGTTCACCAGCACGCCGTTGTCCTGGTCGATAGTCCAGGTGAACAGCGCGCCCAGACCGAGGCTGGCTGCGTATTCGCCCTTGGCTTTCACCGTACGCGGGGTGTCCAGAGACATGAACAGTTTGCTTTCCGGATTGTAGAGGTAATCCGCATTGGCCACCTGGTCGGTATAGACGTTGAAACCGTTACGGCCTTTCTGGTTTTCCAGATCCAGGTAGTTATAAATGGTGTCATACCATTCGGTGGTACCCGACTCGAAGGTACCCACGGTGGTGCCGGTGCCCGGGTTATAGGTACCCTTGAGCGGAGACAGAGATTCCAGCTCTGCATTGCGGCCGTTACGGCTATAGGCAGCGTAACCAATATTAATGCGGTCTGACGGGAAGCCTTCGGCCAGCAGATGGTCGACGATGGTATTGACCGCCCAGCCGCCTTCTTCCAGCGCGTTCAGGTTGGTGTGATGGGTCAGGGTTTCCGCCCACGGCGTACCGAAGAAGTCATAGGTCATCACGTTGATGCCGTACAGACCGGCCTGCAGCAGCGCTTTCACGTTGGAGTAATCGAAGGTCTTCACTACCGCGGAGCTGGCAATGGAGATTTTGACGTTGCTCAGACCGGCGGAATCCAGCTGCTTACGCAGCTCGCCGATCAGCAGCGCATAGTTTTCGCCGTCTTCCGGGCCGTAAGGATTGCCCGCGCCTTCCGCGTTCGGGTATTCCCAGTCGATATCCACTTCGCTGAACATCGGGAACTGTTTGAACAGTTTTACCACGCCTTTCGCGAAGGTTTTACGGGCGGAATCAGAAGCTGCGGTTTCGTGGAAGCTGTTACTCATGGTCCAGCCGCCGATGCTCATGGACAGCACCAGATCGTGACCCTGCTGCTTCGCTTTGGCCTGCAGATCGCGCAGGCCGCCGAGCAGACCTTTGGTATTCGCCTGAGTGACGGTTTTCGGATCGACGTCCCAGCCGCTGACGGAGTGGCCAACGTTAACGTAGGACTGGAAATCGCCCCACGGATCGAGGAAGGTCGGCTCATATTTGACTTTTCCGCACTGCTCGGCGGCTTCGGCAACCACATCGCGGTACATCCCATCCACTTTATGGAAGCCGGTGACGCCGACGAAGCCGACGATGATTTTGTCGTAAGCCGTAGGGGAGACGTTAGTCAGATCGTAGCCGCGACCGCGGTTATCTTTCGCATCGCCGCCCTGCAGACGTCCGTCATACTGAGACCAGTCGGTGTAGTAACCAAAGACTTTCGGTTTGCTGGTTGAGGCTTTGTATTTGTTATAGACCGGTTTGGCGACGCGAGCGGAGGTATAGCTGTAGTTGCTCACTTCGGTTGCCGGGTTAAAGCCGTCTGCGGCGTTGCTGGTTTCGGTCAGCGTATCGCCCTGAATCAATTTGCTTGTTGCCACGTTAATTTCCTTCTGTGTTGAATGCCCACCTCAAGCGGTGTGGGGCAGATAATCGGGCAACGCGGCGGCCAGGGCTAATCACAAAATAACACCGGCAGCGATGATATTTCGGCTGAGGCGGCGATGAGGCTGATGAGGTACAGTGAGAGAAAATAAGCTTTTATAACAAAGAGATGATGTGAGGAGTGATGCGCGATGAGATCCCGGCGACCCGCGCCGGGAGAAGAGTTTTAAGCAAAGAGCGCGGCTAAGCGCTGCAGCACCAGTACGGCGCTGTAATAATCCAGGCGGAAGGTTTCCGTTCCCAGCGGATAAACGCGTTTACCTTCGACTGCGGGCAGATGCGACAGCAGCGGGTTGGCGTAAATCGCATCGGCATCTTTTTGGTCGCCAGCAAACAGGAACAGGCTCTGACCGTTAAGTCCGGCGGCTAAATTTTCACCGCCCAGCTGCACGATATCATGACGTTTCCCCTGACTCTGGCTGGCATGCAGCCCGGCGGGCAGATCGGCAAGGGTAAAGCCCAGCTGTTGAAGCATCTGCCCCTGAGCGGACTCTTTCGTCCAGATATTGGCGCTATGGGCCGCGGCGGTGTAGACCAGCGCGGTGACCGGCTGCGGCGGCAGCTTCATCTTCTCTTTCAGCGCCGCCAGCTTAGTATCAAATTCCGCAATTCGCTCTGCCGCCTGTTTTTCATGGCCGGTGATCGTCCCCAGTTGGGTCAGCAGGGCCTGCCAGCTTTTGTCATCGTAGTTAATGATAAGCGTTGGGGCGATGGTGGAAAGCTGGTCGTAGAGCGTCAACGCCGAATCGCCGCCGGTGGCGCTAATCAGAATCAGATCCGGCATTTGCGCAGCGACGGCCTCAGCGCTCGGTTCGCCAATGTAGAGGCGCGACAGCTTCCGCGCTTTCGCCACATCGCTCCACTGACGTAAAAATCCCTGACCGTCGGCGACGCGGTTGTTCGGCGTCGTGGCGCCGCTGGCGACTACCGGCGCGTCAATCGCCAGTAGTGAGCCGGTCAGCGTCACGCTGGTGGAAACAATTCGCAGGGGCTGGCTTTCCAGCGTGTGCGTTCCCCGGCTGTCGGTTATCTGCCGCGGCCAGTCTGCCGCCAGCGCTGAGCTAATTCCTAAAATCGCCAGACCGCTGGCGAGGAGGGTACGGCGGCAAAAGGTGGAGAAATTCACGTATTCGCATCCTGATTAAGTGGTGATAAATGCTTCTCATTTTCAGCTTTGCGCCGCGTGGATGCAAGCCTAAGTCGCACAACATGCTACCTGTACGGTTGACATAGCGCGCAATACCTTTTAGGTTACCCAACCAAAATATAAATGATAATTATTCGTAATATCTTTATCGTTTTTTTGGAGGATGATATGGAAACGTCTTTGGCTGAGGAAGTACGGGAGAAAAAAATGACTCTGCCGCCGGAAAGCTTCTTCTTTATGTCGCCGTACCGCAGTTTCACCACCGCTGGCTGCTTTAGTCGGTTTTCTCATCCTGCCGCCGATGGCGAAAATCTGGATGGGGAATTCCAGCACAAAATGGCCGCCGCCTTTACAGCGGCGCGGGCTGCCGGGATCGCTAAGCCGATAATGGTCGGCGCCATTCCGTTTGATACCAGCGAGCCGTCCGAGCTGTTTATACCCACAAGCTGGGAAACCTTCTCCCGACCAGAAAAGCAGCACTCCGCGCGCTATGCGTCGGGGCTGCAGCCCATGGACGTGATTCAGCGCCGGGAGATCCCCGAACAGGACACCTTTATGGCGATGGTGACGCGCGCGGCGGCCCTGACCGCGACGCCGGAAGTGGACAAAGTGGTCCTGTCGCGCCTGATTGATATCACCACCCGTGAGCGGGTTGATAGCGGTGCGCTGCTGGAGCGCCTGATTGCCCAGAACCCCGCCAGCTATAACTTCCACGTGCCGCTTTCGGACGGCGGCGTGCTGCTGGGCGCCAGCCCTGAGCTGCTGTTACGTAAAGAAGGGGCGCATTTTTACTCTCTGCCGTTGGCCGGTTCGGCCCGCCGTCAGCCGGACGATGTGCTGGACCGCGAAGCGGGGCACAAGCTGCTGGCGTCGGAAAAAGACCGCCATGAACATGAGCTGGTGACCCAGGCGATGAAGGCCGTACTGGCACCGCGCAGCAGCGAGCTAAGCCTGCCGGATTCTCCGCAGCTGATCACCACGCCGACCCTGTGGCATCTGGCGACGCAGATTCAGGGCGCCGCGCTGGCAAACGAGAATGCCATGTCGCTGGCCTGTCTGCTGCATCCCACCCCGGCGCTGAGCGGCTTCCCGCATCAGGCGGCAAAACGCCTGATTAACGAACTGGAGCCGTTCGATCGCCAGCTGTTCGGCGGTATCGTCGGCTGGTGCGATGATGAAGGCAACGGCGAGTGGGTGGTCACCATCCGCTGCGCGCGCCTGCATCAACGCACGCTGCGGCTGTTTGCAGGCGCAGGGATCGTCCCGGCCTCTTCGCCGCTAGGCGAGTGGCGCGAAACCGGCGTCAAACTGACCACCATGCTGAACGTATTCGGCTTGCAATAAGGGACTATGATGATCGAATTTACCCGCTGGCCGGAAGCGTTCGCGGCCCGCTATCGGCAAAAAGGTTACTGGCAGGATCTGCCGCTGACTAACCTGATTACCCGTCATGCCGAAAACGATGCTCCCGCCATTATCGACGGCGACAAACGCTACAGTTATCGTGAGTTCAACCGCCTGGTTGATAATCTCGCCTCCTCGCTGCAGCGTCAGGGCCTGAAGCGCGGCGAAACGGCGCTGGTGCAGCTGGGCAACGTCGCGGAATTTTATCTGACGTTTTTCGCGCTGCTGCGGATCGGCGTGGCGCCGGTGAATGCGCTGTTCAGCCATCAGCGTAGCGAGCTCAACGCCTACGCCGCCCAGATTGAACCCGCCTTGCTGATTGCCGATCGCGAACACGCGCTGTTTGCCGATGACGAATTTCTGAATGATTTTGTCAGCCAGCATCCCTCGATACGCGTGGCTCTGCTGCTCAACGACAGCGGCGAACGGAGCCTGACGGCAGCCATTGAGCGGCCTGGCGATAATTTCATTGCCGGACCAACGCCTGCCGACGAAGTGGCGTTTTTCCAGCTTTCCGGCGGCAGCACCGGTACGCCGAAGCTCATCCCGCGTACCCATAACGACTACGACTACAGCATTCGCCGCAGCAACGAGCTGTGCGGCGTGAGCGCCGAAACGCGCTACCTGAACGCGCTTCCCGCCGCCCATAACTACGCGATGAGTTCGCCAGGTTCTTTAGGCGTCTTCCTCGCCGGCGGTGTGGTGGTACTGGCGCACGATCCGAGCGCCACACTCTGCTTCCCGCTGATTGAAAAACACCAGATTAACCTGACCTCGCTGGTTCCGCCTGCGGTCAGCCTGTGGCTGCAGGAGATCCAGGATTCCGGCAGCAATGCCCGCCTGCAATCGCTGCGGCTGCTGCAGGTTGGCGGGGCGCGCCTGTCCGCGACGCTCGCGGCGCGTATTCCGGCGGAAATCGGCTGTCAGCTTCAGCAGGTCTTCGGCATGGCGGAGGGGCTGGTGAACTATACCCGCCTCAACGATAGCCCCGAGCGCATTATCAATACTCAGGGTTGCCCGATGTGTCCGGACGATGAAGTGTGGGTGGCCGATGCGCAGGGCAATCCGCTGCCGCGGGGCGAAGTCGGACGGCTGATGACCCGTGGTCCTTACACCTTCCGCGGCTATTACAAGAGTCCGCAGCATAATGCCGAAGCCTTTGATGCCGACGGGTTCTACTGTTCTGGCGATCTGATCTCGATCGATGAAGACGGCTATATCACCGTGCAGGGACGGGAAAAAGATCAGATCAACCGCGGCGGGGAGAAGATCGCGGCGGAAGAGATCGAAAACCTGCTGCTGCGCCATCCGGCGGTGATCCACGTCGCGCTGGTCAGCATGGAAGATAGCCTGCTGGGAGAAAAGAGCTGCGCATATCTGGTGGTAAAAGAACCTCTGCGCGCGGTGGCGGTACGCCGCTTCCTGCGGGAACAAGGGGTCGCAGAATTTAAACTGCCGGACCGCGTGGAGTGCGTTGATGCGCTGCCGCTGACGCCGGTGGGCAAAGTCGATAAAAAACAATTACGTCAGTGGCTGGCTGAACGCAAGCTGGGCTGAAGGAGAAGACAGAATGGCAATCCCTAAATTACAGGCTTACGCGCTGCCGGAAGCCAGCGATATCCCGGCGAACAAAGTGAACTGGGCATTTGAGCCGTCCCGTGCCGCGCTGCTGATCCACGATATGCAGGAGTATTTCCTTAATTTCTGGGGCGAAAACAGCGCGATGATGGAGAAAGTGGTGGCCAACATCGCCGCCCTGCGCGAGTTCTGCAAACAGAATAATATTCCGGTTTTTTACACCGCCCAGCCGAAAGAGCAGAGCGATGAAGACCGCGCGCTGCTGAACGACATGTGGGGGCCGGGTCTGACCCGTTCTCCTGAACAGCAGCAGGTCATTGCCGCGCTTGCGCCGGACGATAACGACACCGTGCTGGTGAAGTGGCGCTACAGCGCGTTTCATCGCTCGCCGCTGGAGGAGATACTGAAAGAGGCGGGGCGCGATCAGCTGATTATCACCGGCGTGTACGCCCATATCGGCTGCATGACCACCGCAACCGACGCGTTTATGCGCGATATTAAGCCATTTTTCGTTGCCGATGCGCTGGCTGATTTCAGCCGCGAGGAGCATCTGATGGCGCTCAACTACGTGGCGGGTCGCTCCGGTCGCGTGGTGATGACGGAAGAGCTGCTGCCGCTGCCGGCATCGAAAGCGGCGCTGCGCGCGCTGGTGCTGCCGCTGCTCGATGAATCCGATGAACCGATGGATGACGAAAACCTGATCGACTACGGCCTGGATTCGGTACGCATGATGGCGCTCGCCGCGCGCTGGCGTAAAGTGCACGGCGATATTGACTTCGTGGTGCTGGCGAAAAAACCGACCATCGATGCCTGGTGGGCGCTGCTTTCTCGCGAGGTGAAATAATGAACGGGCTCGATTTTCACGGCCAGACCGTGTGGATCACCGGCGCGGGTAAGGGGATCGGCTACGCTACCGCGCTGGCGTTCGTTGAGGCCGGCGCGCAGGTAACCGGTTTTGATCTGGCGTTCGACGGTGAAAGCTATCCGTTTGCCACCGAGACGCTGAACGTCGCCGACGCGCAGCAGGTGGCGCGGGTATGCGGCCGCCTGCTGGCAGGGATCGATCGGCTGGATGTGTTGGTTAATGCGGCCGGTATTTTGCGGATGGGGGCGACCGATGCGCTGAGCCTTGAAGACTGGCAGCAGACCTTTGCCGTCAATGTTGGCGGGGCGTTTAACCTGTTCCAGCAGACGATGGCGCAGTTCCGCCGCCAGAAAGGCGGGGCGATTGTGACCGTGGCGTCCGACGCTGCGCATACCCCGCGCATCGGCATGAGCGCCTACGGCGCATCAAAGGCGGCGCTAAAGAGCCTGGCGCTGACCGTCGGCCTGGAGCTGGCGGGCAGCGGCGTACGCTGTAATCTGGTTTCTCCTGGTTCTACCGACACCGATATGCAGCGGACGCTGTGGGTGAGCGATGATGCAGAGCAGCAGCGCATTCGCGGCTTCGGCGAGCAGTTTAAGCTGGGGATTCCGCTGGGTAAAATCGCCCACCCGCAGGAGATTGCCAATACCATTCTGTTCCTCGCCTCCGACCACGCCAGCCATATCACGCTGCAGGATATCGTGGTGGACGGCGGCTCGACGCTGGGGGCATAAATGGCCTGGAAACGTCAGCTGACGCTGGATGAGCTTAACGCCACCAGCAGCAATACGATGGTGGCCCATCTGGGCATCGTCTATACCCGGATTGAGGAGGGCGTGCTGGAAGCGGAAATGCTGGTCGACGCGCGAACGCATCAGCCGTTTGGCCTGCTGCACGGCGGGGCCTCCGCGGCGCTGGCGGAAACCCTCGGCTCGATGGCCGGGTGGCTGATGACCGAAGAGGGGCAGTGCGTGGTGGGGACCGAGCTCAACGCCACCCATCACCGGGCGGTCTCCAGCGGCAAAGTCCGCGGCGAATGCCGGGCGCTGCATCTCGGACGTCAGGGCCAGAGCTGGGAAATTGCGATATTCGACGAGCGAGGACGGCGCTGCTGCACCTGCCGTCTGGGCACGGCGGTCCTCGGCTGAGGCATAGCCTGTTCCCGGGTCAGGCGTTTACGCCGCAACCCGGGGAATACGCCGGGATTGAGACTTTGGCGCGGCTTCTTCCCGGTGGCGCTGCGCTGACCGGGCTACGGGTTCTCCGCCGTCTGCGGGCCGGTAGCCCGGACAGGCGCGTCAAGCGCCGCCTCCGGGGAAACAACCTGCGATGCAGTTACAGAATATCCCTCCCTGTTTTCATCCATTTTCCTGCCAGAAGTGATCTCGCTTGCAATGTGAGATAAATCCTTGCCGTCAGGCGACATCTGCAACGTTTCAGAGTTGTTAAAACTCGTATTGTGTTCTAGAAACAAATTGTAACATCCTGATTACCCTACCTGTGGAACACAATGATGAATAATTCAGGGAAATACCTCATCTGGACACTGCTCTCCGTTATCGGAGCCTTTGCCCTGGGCTATATCGCGCTAAACCGGGGTGAGCAGATTAACGCGCTATGGATTGTCGTCGCGGCAGTCTGCGTCTATCTGATCGCCTATCGCTTCTACGGCCTGTATATCGCCAAAAACGTGCTGGCGGTTGACCCGACGCGCATGACTCCGGCGGTGCGTCACAACGACGGCCTTGACTACGTTCCGACCGATAAGAAAGTGCTGTTCGGCCACCATTTTGCCGCTATTGCCGGCGCAGGGCCGCTGGTTGGCCCGGTGCTGGCGGCGCAAATGGGCTATCTGCCGGGAATGATCTGGATCCTGGCGGGCGTGGTGCTGGCCGGGGCGGTACAGGACTTTATGGTGCTGTTCGTCTCAACCCGTCGCGACGGACGTTCGCTCGGCGAGCTGGTGAAAGAGGAGATGGGCCCGACCGCCGGGGTGCTGGCGCTGGTGGCCTGCTTTATGATCATGGTTATTATCCTTGCGGTGCTGGCGATGATCGTGGTGAAAGCGCTAACCCACAGCCCGTGGGGCACCTACACCGTGGCCTTCACCATCCCGCTGGCGATATTCATGGGCATTTATATTCGCTATCTGCGCCCCGGGCGCATTGGCGAAGTGTCGGTGATTGGTCTGGTGATGCTGGTGTTCGCCATCATCTCCGGCGGCTGGGTGGCGGAAAGCCCGACCTGGGCGCCGTGGTTTGATTACACCGGCGTACAGCTTACCTGGATTCTGGTGGGCTACGGGTTTATCGCCGCCGTACTGCCGGTCTGGCTGCTGCTGGCGCCTCGCGACTACCTCTCTACTTTCCTGAAAATCGGCACCATCGTCGGTCTGGCGATTGGGATTCTGATCATGCGTCCGACGCTGACGATGCCGGCGCTGACCAAATTTATCGATGGCACCGGGCCGGTATGGAGCGGCAGCCTGTTCCCGTTCTTGTTTATCACCATCGCCTGCGGCGCGGTTTCCGGCTTCCATGCCCTGATCGCTTCCGGCACCACCCCGAAAATGCTGGCCAACGAAGGCCAGGCGTGTTTTATCGGCTACGGCGGCATGCTGATGGAGTCCTTCGTAGCGATCATGGCGCTGGTGGCGGCCTGTATTATCGACCCGGGCGTCTATTTCGCGATGAACAGCCCAATGGCGGTGCTGGCTCCGGCGGGCGTGAGCGATGTGGTGGCGTCGGCGGCGCAGGTGGTGAGTAGCTGGGGCTTTACCGTCACCCCGGATACGCTCAATCAGATCGCCAACGAGGTAGGGGAACAGTCGATTATTTCACGCGCGGGCGGCGCGCCGACGCTGGCGGTGGGCATGGCCTATATCCTCCACGGTTCGCTGGGCGGCCTGATGGACGTCTCTTTCTGGTACCACTTCGCGATTCTGTTTGAGGCGCTGTTTATCCTGACCGCGGTGGATGCCGGCACGCGGGCGGCGCGCTTTATGCTGCAGGATCTGCTTGGGGTGATCAGCCCGGGGCTCAAGCAAACCAGCTCCCTGCCGGCGAACCTTCTTGCGACCGCGCTGTGCGTGCTGGCCTGGGGCTACTTCCTGCATCAGGGCGTAGTTGACCCGCTTGGCGGCATCAACACCCTCTGGCCGCTGTTTGGTATTGCCAACCAGATGCTGGCAGGGATGGCGCTGATGCTCTGCGCGGTGGTACTGTTTAAGATGAAGCGCCAGCGTTATGCCTGGGTCGCACTGCTGCCAACCTCCTGGCTGCTGATCTGTACCCTGACCGCGGGCTGGCAGAAGTCGTTCAGCACCGACACCAAAGTGGGCTTCCTGGCGATTGCCAACAAGTTCCAGGCGATGATTGACAGCGGCAATATTCCGCCGCAGTACACCGAGTCGCAGCTGGCGCAACTGGTGTTTAACAACCGTCTGGATGCCGGGCTGACCATCTTCTTCATGGTAGTGGTGGTGGTTCTGGCGCTGTTCTCAATTAAGACCGCGCTGGCGGCGCTGAAAGAGGACAAACCGACGGCGAAAGAGACCCCTTACCAGGCGATGCCAGCTGATGCTGAAAGCCTGGTCACTCAGGCGAAACGCGCCCATTAAAGCATCATTTTGTTGCCCTCCTTCTTGAGAAGGAGGGCGGTTAGCGGAGTTGGAAATGTTTGATACCCTTTCGAAAGCAGGAAAATATCTGGGCCAGGCGGCGAAGATGATGATCGGCGTCCCGGATTACGACAACTACGTGGAGCACATCCGTGTGACCCACCCCGAGCAAACGCCGATGACCTATGAAGAGTTTTTCCGCGAACGTCAGGACGCACGCTACGGCGGTAAAGGCGGCGCGAAGTGCTGTTAACCCTCTTTCGGCAGATACAGGCTGATCTGCTCCTGCGTACAACCGTAAATGGCCGCCAGCTTTTCGCGAGTGCGCTTTTGCGGGCGGGAGTCGATAGCTTCTAGCTGGGAAACCGCAGACTGGCTAATCCCGAGCTTATTGGCCACCTCCTGCTGCGACAGGCCGCGCAGAATGCGCCAGGCCGCCTGCAGGCTGACTTTCTCTTTATCCATGATGTCGCAGACGTCACCCGGCAGCATCACGTTGTCGTAGATATCGTGTTCTACCGGAATATCTTCAAGATCGGCTTCCGTTTCATCATCCAGCTCGGCTAGCTGCAAACACATCTGGAAGTATTCGTCGTAGGGGATCACCGCGTACTGCGCTTTCCCTTCATCATCCTTAATTATCTGAACAGCCATATGGCATATTCTCCTCATGCAAATAGGTTGTTGAGGTTCTGCGCTTAACGGACACGATAAACAGGTCGTTCAGCGTCAGCCCCTGACGTGTGAAAATGATCCGATAATCCCCTACCCGAAGACGGTAATGATTCTCTGGTTTAGATAACTTTCTGACATCGGGCCGAGGAGCCGTACGGTCACCTAAATCCGCTAGCCTGCTTTTGATTCTCTGCTGATAGCGATAATCGATATTTGCCAGTTCCTTTTTTGCCACTTTTGACCAGATGAGCATGCTATGTACCTCCACTGTACACCTCAGTTGAACATAAGAAAATAATAAGTTTATAAGATAAGTTTGCTATTTTCTTATGAGGGTACCCTAACGCAGAATCGTCATCTGGCGAAGGCAGAAAAATCGGCTTTGCGAGGCGGCTCGAAAGCGCCTCCGCCGGGCGGCAGAGGCGAATAAAACGGGGATTAACCGGCGAAACGTTCGACTTTTTCAAACGCGGCGCGCAGGGTTTCGGCGTTCAGTTCAACCGGCAGAAAATGGATAGACTCCACCGGGCGCAGGGTATGGGCAATCACCTTATCCAGCTGTTCGCGGTTATTGATATCCACCTCCAGCGCCGCCAGGGTGGTTGGCAGATTAAAGCGCTGATACGCCTGCACCAGCTGCGCCAGCACGTCGTCCTGGCCGAGCAGGGCGCTCTGGACCAGAATACCGTAGGCGACTTTGGTCCCGTGAAGATACTTCTCGGTCTGCGGCAGCACCGTCAGCCCGTTATGCACCGCATGGGCGGCGGCGACGCGGGTATAGCGCTCGCCGAGCCCGCCGACCATACCGCCGCCGGCGATGATCGCATCCACGACGTCGCGGAAAGCCTGGGTTAGCTCGCCGCGTTGCTGGTCGGCCAGCGCGGTTTCGCTGCTTTCCAGCAGTACATCGCGGATGGCCAGCGCGCCGTTGATGCCAAGACGCACGGTGAGCGGCAGCGTCTCCGGCTGCGGGGCCAGCACTACCGCTTCATACCATTTCGCCAGCGTATCGCCGATGCCCGCCAGCAGATATTCCGCCGGCGCGTTAAGAATAATGCGCGGCTCCACCAGTACCAGAAAGTTGGCATCGTCGAAGATTTCAAACTGCAGCGCCTGACCGGCATCGTTATACCACACCGACAGCGGCGTCCAGGCCGCGCAGGTGGCGGCGATGGTGGGGATAGCCACCACCGGCAGGCCGAGGCGTCGGGCCAGCGCCTTCGCGGTATCCAGCAGCGCGCCGCCGCCTACGCCAATCACCACCGACCGATCGTCGCCGGACGCGCGGGCCAGCTCGCTGACATCGCTTTCGCTACAGTGGCCTTTAAAGAGGATTTTTTTGGCTCCGGGAGCGTTAAACGCTGCCGGCAGAAAAGCCTGGGCGCCTGCGATAGCCCGCTCGCCGTAAACCCACACCGCGCGTGAAAGCTGTTCTTCGCTATAAAAATCCTGCAGCCGCGCAAGGCTGCCGGGATGGGAATAGTAGTTGGCGGGGCCGGGGACCACGCGGATATCGCTATGACTCATTCATGCTGTCCTTGTTCTGTTTCGCTAACCCGATGTTATGTCTGGACATCCAGATGGCTAATATTATTTCGCTTTATCTTATGCCTTTTATGCATTTGTCAGTCAAGGGCAGCTATGAAAAATTCGTTAAATCAGAAGATTAATCGACAGGGTGCAGGGGATGACCGGCAATCGCCTTGAGATGCAAAATATTAGCCTGGCCTTTTCCGGCTTTCGGGCGCTCAGCAACGTGGCTTTTACCCTGCAAGGGGGCTCGGTGCATGCGCTGACCGGCGCTAACGGCGCAGGCAAGTCCACGCTAATGGCGGTGCTGTGCGGCACCCACGCCCATTACGAAGGCGAGGTGGTGATTAACAACCAGCCGGTGAGCATTCGCTCGCCGCGCGATGCTAAACAGCTGGGGATTCATCTGGTGCAGCAGGAGGTAGACGTGGCGCTGGTTCCGGGCCTGAGCATCGCGGAAAACATCATGCTCGACAGGCTGGCGGAACCGGGGCTCGCCTTCCGCTGGGGACGGCTGCGCCAGCTGGCGCGCGAGGCGCTGGCTCAGCTTGACGTCAGCCTCGATGTGCGCCGCTCCATCGACAGCTGCACGCTGGCGGAAAAACAGCAAATCCTGCTGGCTCGCGCCCTGTCGCATCACTGCCGCTTTCTTATCCTCGATGAGCCAACCGCGCCGCTGGACCAAAACGAAAGCGAGCGCCTGTTTGCGGTGGTTCGCCGCCTGCAACAGCAGGGCCTTGGCATTGTGTTTATCTCGCACCGCATTCATGAATTAAAAGCCGTTTGCGACACCCTGACGGTGCTGCGCGACGGCCGACTGATTGAGAGCGGGCCGATGGCCGATCTCAGCGGCGAACAGATCGTCGAGAGAATGCTCGGTCATGAGCTGAGCGATATCTTCCCGCCGAAGCGGCCGCCCCATAGCGATGAGGTGCTGCTACAGGTGGAAGGGCTGCACGACGAAGGGTTATTGCAGGATATCTCCCTGCGTTTGCGCAAGGGAGAGATTCTGGGGATCGCCGGACTGGCGGGCGCCGGCAAAACCGAGCTGTGCAAGGCGCTGTTTGGCGCCAGCAAAAGTCGTTTGACGCGCGGCGAACTGAATAGTCAGCCGTGGCGACCGCGTGACCCGGCGGACTCGGTAGCGCGCGGCCTGGCGCTGGTGCCGGAAGAGCGGCGCAAGGAGGGCATTTTTATCGAGGAGCCGGTGGCGATGAATCTGGCGGTCAGCGCCGATAGCAGCTTCTCCCGCTGGAGCCTGTTTGGCCATCGTCAGGCCTGGCGCTGGGCGGAAGAGGTGATTGCCCGCGTAGGCATTCGGACTTCAGGCCCGGCGCAGAGCCTGCGCCGGCTCTCCGGCGGTAATCAGCAAAAGGTAGCGATTGGCAAATGGCTGCGCGGCAACGCCAACGTCCTGATTTTCGATGAGCCGACCAAAGGGGTCGACGTCAAAGCCAAAACGGATTTATTCAATGTGATCGACGGCCTGGCGCGGGAAGGCAAAGGGGTGATTTACGCCTCGGGCGAATTCGCCGAGCTGGTCGGCCTGTGCGATCGCATCTGCGTGCTGTGGGACGGACGCATCGTGGCGGAAATTGCGGGCGCGGAGGCCCGGGAAGAAAACATTCTTTATTACTCCACCGGAGGAGCAGCAGCGTGAGTAAAGCCCTGGCAGTTAACGCGGCGGTTTCTGGCCGTCAGCGATTTTTCGATTTTCTCTACAAATGGGGCATGTTGCTGACCGTCGTCCTGCTGATCGCCGTTTTTGGTCTGGCATCGGACAACTTCCTCGACCCGTTTAACATCATCAATATCCTGCGATCTATCGCCATCGTGACGGTGATCGCTATCGGCGTATCGATATCCCTGACCATCGGCGGCTTCGATTTGTCCGTAGGCTCCACCGCCTCGCTGGCCAATGCGCTGGTGATTTCGCTGTTTGTCTGGCACGGCTTCGGCACCACCGAGGCAATTCTTGTCACCCTCGCGCTCTGTACCTTAGTGGGGCTGTTCAACGCGTTTCTGATTGTGATCCTGCGTATACCCGACATGCTGGCGACGCTTGCCAGCCTGTTCGTGATTCAGGGCGTGGCGATGACTTACAGCTACGGCGGGTCGATCACCGAAAATATGGTGCTGCCGAGCGGCGATATGGCGGAAGGCGCGATTCCGGCGGCGTTTGGTTCGCTCGGACAGGTGCCGACGATAGTCATCATTATGCTGGTGGTGACCGTTGTCGCCCAGCTGGCGCTCTCCTTGACCACTCACGGCCGGCGGATGTACGCCATCGGCGGCAATCCGGAAGCGGCGCGCCTCTCGGGTCTGCGGATCACCCGGTACAAAGTCGCCGCTTACGTGATCGCCTCCCTGCTGGCGGGGCTCGGCGGCATTCTGCTGGCGTCGCGCATCGGCTCATCGCAGGTGAACGCCGGCGGCGGCTATCTGATGGATGCGGTGGCGGCGGCGTGGATTGGCTTCTCGCTGGCCGGTTCCGGTAAGCCGAACGCGCTCGGTACGCTGGTGGGGGCGGTCATTTTAGGCGTGCTCTCCAATGGACTGGTGATGCTCTCGGTTCCCTATTACGCGATGGACATTATTAAAGGGCTGGTGCTGGCTGGCGCGCTCGCACTGACCTATTTTCAGCGCCGTACCTAAAATTTTACAGGGTAAACACTATGAAAAAGATAACGCTTTCACTCATCGCGCTGGGATTGTTTAACGCGACGGCAGCTTTTGCTGAAACCCCGGCGCCGCTTCCGACAGCGATCGCCGACCATAGCGGGCCGATTCGCATTGCGGTGATCCGCAACCTGGGCTCCGACGATAACACCACCCAGTTTGTCTCCGGAGCGGTCCAGGAGGGCAAAAAGCTCGGCTTTAAAATCAGCACCTTTCTCAGCAACGGTGATGACGCCAAATTCCAGGACTTCGTTAACCAGGCGATTAGCCAGAAATACGACGGCATTATTCTTTCTCAGGGACGCGATCCCTACGCCACCGCGCTGGTGAAAAAAGCGGTGGACGCCGGGATCAAAGTCTCGGTCTTCGATACCGCGGTAAACGGTCAGATCCCGGGCGTCACCGTCACCCAGCAGGATGACGCTTCCCTGACCGAGCTCTCCTTTGGCCAACTGGTGAAAGATTTCAACGGCAAAGCCAATATCGTCAAACTGTGGGTCGCGGGTTTCCCGCCGATGGAGCGTCGCCAGGCGGCTTATCAGACGCTGCTTAAACAAAATCCCGGCATCAAAGAGCTGGAATCGATCGGCGCCGTCTCATCCGATGTGCAGGGCGATACGGCCAACAAGGTTGGGGCGATCTTAGCGAAATACCCGAAAGGTAAAATTGATGCTATCTGGGGAACCTGGGACGCGTTCAGCCAGGGCGCTTATAAAGCGCTGAAAGAGAACGGTCGCAGCGAGATCAAACTCTACAGCATCGATATTTCTAACCAGGATCTGCAGCTGATGCGCGAATCCGGCAGTCCGTGGAAGGTGAGCGTAGCGGTGGATCCGAAGCTTATCGGCGCCACTAACGTGCGTCTGATCGCCAATAAGATTGCCGGCGAACCAACCCCTGCAACCTACGACTTTAAAGCGGCGGCGATTCCGCAGGCGCTGCTGGCGGCGCAGCCGGGAGCGGTCAACGTCGCTTCGCTGGGTAAAATTATTCCAGGCTGGGGCCAGACTGAAGACTTTATCGCCCCGTGGTTTGCCACTCTCGAAGCGAAAAACAAATAATAGCGTCCGGCGGCTGTCAGGTATCCTCTGCCAGCGGTAGAGGGGAACCAGCGCTGCCCGGCAACAGGAGGTTATGTGGCTGAATTACCGCGCCCGGAATACAGCCGCAATATGCGGCTGATTGGACATAGCGATCAGGGAGGACGCCCGGACGGCGTCCAGCTGATGGTACATCGGGGTTATGCCTATATTGGCCATATGGTATCGCAGGGCTTTTCCGTAGTGGACGTACGTGACGCGAAAAATCCGCGAACGGTCAATTACATCGCCGCGCCACCCGGTACCTGGAACGTCCATTTACAGGCGCACGACGATCTGCTGCTGGTGATCAACGCCCGGGATCTGTTCGCCGATGCCCGCTTCGCCGACGAGAAGGTTTATTACACCCGTTCGGTGGGCGAGACAGTCAGCGACGTACGGGAGAAGGGCTGGAGCGCCGGGCTGCGGATTTTTGATATCTCCACCCCGGATAAACCGCAAGAGATCGCCTTTCTGTCGCTTAACGGCATCGGTATTCACCGAATCTGGTACGTCGGCGGGCGCTGGGCCTACGTTTCCGCGCTGATTGACGGCTTTAGCGACTATATTTTCCTGACTATCGACCTGGCCGACCCGCGTAAGCCGGAAGTTGCCGGGCGCTGGTGGCTGCCGGGGATGAACCAGGCGGCGGGGGAGACCGCGCAGTGGCCGGAAGGTAAGCGCTATGCCCTGCATCACGCGATTATCGCCGGCGACACCGCCTACGGCAGCTGGCGCGACGGCGGCCTGACCCTGCTCGATGTGCAGGATCGCTCTCAGCCGAAGCTAATCAGCCACCGTAACTGGAGCCCGCCGTTTGGCGGCGGTACCCACACCGCGCTGCCGCTCCCGGACCGGGATCTGCTGGTGGTGCTTGATGAGGCGGTACTGGATAACCAGCAGGATGGGGAGAAGCTGATCTGGCTGTTCGACATTCGCGAGCCGACAAATCCGGTGAGTATCGCCACTTTCCCGCAGCCGGATGAAGCTGATTACGTGGCGAAAGGTGCGCACTTCGGTCCACATAACCTGCATGAGAATCGCCCCGGCAGCTTTGTCAGCTCAACGCTGATTTTCGCCACTTATCAGAACGCGGGCGTTCGCGCTTACGATATTTCCAACCCTTATCGGCCGGTGGAAACCGGGGCGCTGGTGCCCGCCGCGCCGGCGAAAATGATGGATACCCGCCCCGGTCGTCCGCGGGTGATCCAGTCCTGCGATGTGTTCGTCGACGCTCAGGGAATAATCTACAGCACCGACTATAACGGCGGGCTGTCGGTGATTGAGTATCTGGGGTAGGGGATGGTGGGTTGTTGCCTTCCCGGGTCGCGGCGCAAACGCCTTAACCGGGCTACAGACGGTGGTGCCCCCGTAGCCCGGACAGATGCGAAGCATCGCCTCCGGGGAAAGAGGCCAATACCCGGAGGCGGCGCCTGACGCGCCTGTCCGGGCTACCGGCCCACAGACGGCGGTGCACTCGTAGCCCGGCTAAGCGCAGCGCGAGCCGGGAAAGGCTGGACGGAGATTCAACCGTACTGGCGAATTCGCGCAATCAGCTCATCCACGCTGTCGATGCGATCGGCAATCACAATCAGCGCTTTACCCAGGGTGATGGCGTGGCGCAGGCATTCATGACGCATGGCTTCGTCCGGGATAGCGTCGATATCCGCCACGTGCGATAGCCCGACGCTGCGGCGAATCAGCTCGGTGCCGCAGAAGCCGACCGCGTCGGCCCACACTTTTTTCAGAAACGCGGAGGCATAGCCGGGGCAGGCCAGCGCCACGTCGCGGGATTTCTCCGCCGCCAGCGCCTGGAAACGCTCGGCAAAGGTGGTCCAGAACTGCTGTATATCGTTGAGGCGCTGTTCGCGAGCGGCGGCGGCATCGCGAATGCCCAGATGCCCAGGCAGGCCGCAGTAGTTGAGCAGCAGGTTGCCGATGGCGGTGCCGATATCGAAGCCAATCGGGCCGAAAAAACCGAACTCGGCGTCGATGGCCTTAAAGCTGCCTTCGGCGACGAAAATTGAGCCGCTATGAATATCGCCATGCAGTAACGCTTCGGCATGGGAGAAAAACCGGTGCTTCAGCGCGGCCACCACCAGCTTCAGCTGGGTATCTTCTCGCAGGGCGGCGACGTCGGTTTCCAGCGCTGATGGATAGCTGTTGCGCTCATGAACCTGATACGGATCGTTAAAGAACAGATCCTCGGTAATTTCGCACATCTCGGGGTTGATAAATTGCGCCACATGGGCCTTTTTCTCGTGAGGATGCAGATAAAAGTCGCTGGTGTGGAACAGCGCCTGGGCCAGGTATTCCCCCAGCTGGCTGGCGGCGCGCGGGTAGTAAACGTTGTTAATCAGCTCGCCGCGCCAGATGCGGTGATCGGAAAGATCTTCCATCACCATCACCGCCAGCTCGGGATCGAAATGCACAATCCGCACCGTGTGCTGCGGGCAGTGCTGATGGTGAGCCACCAGGGTTTGCGCCTCAAGGCGCGCGCGGTCAAGGGTCAGCGGCCAGGACTCTCCTACGCAGCGCACGTAGGGCAGCGCCTGCTTAACGATAATCCGGCTCACGCCCTCGGTATCAAAAATTTTAAACACCAGGTTGAGGTTGCCATCGCCCACTTCCTGCGCGGACACCAGTTCTGTCGGATTATCGATACCGCCAAATTGTTGGGCGTAAGCCACCGCATCGCTGGCCGTGAAAGTATGGTATTGCGACATTGCCTCGATCCTCAAAATTCTGATTAAGCCGTTCAGACGTCTATACTTCTGGATTTCATCCTGACACAATGTGATACAACAACGCAACAGGGATTTAACTAAATGCAGACACTACAGACCACCAGCCTGCGGGTAAGCGAAAATCAGCTCTTTATTCTTGACCAGCAGGCCTTACCGCAGGAAAAACGCTGGCTGGCGGCGGATAACGTCGAATTGCTGGTGGACCATATTCACGCCCTGCGGGTACGCGGCGCGCCGTTGATTGGCCTGTCCGCCAGCCTGCTGCTGGCGCTGCTGGCCCGGCGCGGTCTGACCCGCGATGCGCTATCTGAGGCGCTGGAGACGCTGCGCGCCGCGCGTCCAACGGCGGTGAACCTGATGAATAATCTGGATCGCATGAAGCTGGCGCTGGCGGAGGAGCACTATCCGCAGGCGCTGGAAGCGGAAGCGCTGCGCCTGATCGCCGAGGATAAACAGCTTTGCGCCAGCATCGCCGAGGCGGGCAGCGCGCTGGTGACGCCGGGTAGCCGCCTGTTGACCCACTGCAATACCGGCGGCCTGGCGACGGCGGGCGTCGGCACCGCGCTGGGAGTGATTGCGCTGGCGCATCAGCAGGGGAAAGTGGCAAATGTCTGGGTGGATGAAACGCGCCCTCTGTTGCAGGGCGGGCGCCTGACCGCCTGGGAGCTGGGTGAGCTGGGGGTGCCGTATC
Organism: Klebsiella sp. CN_Kp066; assembly: GCF_040065135.1. Classification (NCBI taxonomy): domain Bacteria; kingdom Pseudomonadati; phylum Pseudomonadota; class Gammaproteobacteria; order Enterobacterales; family Enterobacteriaceae; genus Klebsiella; species Klebsiella sp. CN_Kp066. The sequence continues at coordinate 159,393 of NZ_JBEAIU010000001.1, forward strand.
GGCTGATTACCGATTCGATGGCCGCCAGCCTGATGGCGCAGGGCCAGGTCGACGCGGTTTGGGTGGGCGCTGACCGTATTGCCGCCAACGGCGACGTAGCCAATAAAATCGGCACCTATTCGCTGGCGGTTCTGGCAAAATATCACCAGATCCCGTTTTACGTAGCCGCGCCGCAAACTACCCTGGATCGCCATTGCCCGAACGGCGCGGCGATCCCGATTGAGCAGCGGGCAGCCGCCGAAGTCACCGGCGTCGCCGGCAGCTTTGGCGCGGTGCAGTGGGCGCCGAAAGAGGCTGCGGTTTACAATCCCGCGTTCGACGTCACGCCCGCAACGTTAGTCAGCGGCTGGGTGCTGGATAGCGGCGTGGTCACCCCGGAGCAGGTCGCCGCCGGGGCGTTCAAACCAGAAAAAGCCTGAACCTGAGCCAAAAAGCGAAGCGACCGCCAAAGCTTCGCCTTCTACTTATTTATGGCAGCACCATCTCCACCGCCGGAGCGGACTGCGGATCGATATTGCGGCCCAGCGCGGTCAGCGCCGCCTGGTAAGGGCACAGCGTCCCGACATCGGTCGTCTGGCAGCCCGCCTGACGCCACTCCTGGCGCAGCAGCGGATGCTGGCTATCCGGCGTTTGCAGGCGGCGCAAATCGTCCAGACTTTGCGCCTGGAAGTAGACGCGCAGGTAGCGCTGACCGCTGCGGGTATCGCGCCAGCGTTCCAGCACCAGGCTGCTGCCCGGCGGGATATTGCCGCGGCTGTACCCTGGCAGCTGCCAGCTAAAGTCCATTAACGTCCGCACCATGGCGATATTCGTATCGTGCGCCACCAGCAGCAGCCAGCGCACGTTCGGCGCGGCGCTCTCTTTTACCCCTTCAAGCATGGCGTTGAGCAGAATCGAGCCGCGTTTTTGCGCGGTATAAAACACATCGTTGCTCAGATCGTAGTTCTCCGTCAGCAGCGGCAACAGGGCGGTTATCTGGCTGGAACGGGTAATATGGCCCCACGCCAGCTGGCTGAGAGGCAGGTTCTCGCTCCACCCCAGACGCAGCGTCTCAACCATATTGGCCATCACGCTCAGCCCGCTAATCGAGGTTTTGCCGCTTTTGCTCTGCTCCACCTGCCACGGTAGATCAAACACCGGGCAGGGCTTATCGGGTACGCAGACCGCGTTTTTCAGCAGCTGAATTGCCGGAGCCAGCGCCTGCCGACGCTGCGCCAGATCGCCGGCCTTCTTCTTCACTTCCGCCAGCTGGCGGGCGGGATCGGTTTGCGTGACGGCAAATTTGTCGGTCTGAAACAGTGGATCCGCGTCGCCGCTGACGTGATGAATCATTACGCCGCAGCCGGGAAAGGCGCCGTCCACCAGCGCCTGGGCGGTGGCCCGCGTACGCTGCAGGGGGCTGGCGCGAACATAAATCTCACCGCTCGCCGGGCAGCCTGCCGTCAATAGCCCCAGCTGGCGAAAGCGCGCGCCCTCATCGCGCCCCTTATTGACGACGGCGGCATAGCCGTGGCCGGTCAGCTCGCCGTCGTGGGTGGTCCACTGCGTCCACGGACGCTGGGTCGCGGCTTCAATGGCCTCCCGGTTGCCCTCCGTCGGCGGACGAATGCCGTGGCGGCTGAGTTCAACCACTTTTTCCAGCGCATACTGCGTGGCGGCATGGCCCGGTGCGGCCAGCAGCGGCAGAGCGCAGGCAAGCAGCAGGCGTAGCAAAACCTGATGTCGTACAGGCATCATAAAATCTTCCTTATAAGTTAAAAGGTTATGACGAGAATGAGGTCTGACGTTCTATCGCGTGTCGCCTGGCGACAATCGCAGCGGTGGTAAAACAGAATAGCGCGGACACGAGGCCGGTGCCTACCCAAAACAGCGACAGCGTACTGAAGTCATATAGCGTTTTGCCGTTTTCGATCATTGAGGTTTTATCGATGATGATGCCGGTGAGAAACTCGCCGAGTCCCGCCCCCGCGTAGCTGGCGATACCGATAGTGCCGAGCGCGGCGCCCGCGGCTTTACGCGATGAAATATCGACCGCGATCAGTCCGCCAAGGAAGCAGGTCAACGCTCCGATGGTGGCGCCGAAGATAATCATCGCCAGAATATCGGTGTAGTAGCCGTGCGGCGACCAGAGCATCAGCGCGAAGCCGGCGGTGTTGAGCAGGCTGATAAACCCGGCCATCACGCTGCGGTTACGCGGGAAAAAGCGGTCGGAGAGCATCCCGGCGATAATGGTTCCTGCAATACCCGCGATAGCGTTGACCCCGATAATCCCGGACGCTTCGAGAGTAGAGTAGGCTTTATCCTGTTCCAGAAAGAAGATCCCCCACGAGTTCACCGCGTAACGGTCGATATACATAAACGCCGAGGCCAGGGCCAGCGTCCACAGGGCCGGGTTACGCAGCGCCAGCAGCTGGTTTTTAAATACCGAGCCGCGGGCTTCCGTCTCCTCCTGCGGTTCATCGCGAATGACGTTGATGGGCGGGAAGCCGCAGCTTTGCGGCGAGTCGCGCATAAACAACAGCATCAGCACCACCCCGGCGGCACCGAGCGCGGCGGTCGACAGGTAGCCCATCTGCCAGCCGAATCCGGCAATCACCGCGGCGATCACCATATAGGTCATCGCTTCGCCGATGTTATGCGCCGTTGACCAGATCGCGTAAAAAGTGCCTCGTTCTTTACAGCCGTACCAGCGCGCCAGCGATACCACGCACGGGCCAACGCCCATCGACTGCGCCCAGCCGTTAATCCCCCAGAAGATTGCCAGCAGCATGGCGTTGCTGGTCATCCCCATCATCAGGTTCATTCCGGCGCTTAGCAGTAGCCCGAGGCTCATGTAGCGCACTACGTTGGCATGATCGGCAATAAAGCCGTTGACCAGCTTGCCGATGGCGTAGCTGAAAAATAGCGTTGAGCCGATCATGCCCAGCTCCGTTGGGGTTATGCCGAGTTCCACCAGCGCGCTTTTGGCGACGGTGAACGATAGCCGGCAAACGTAGAACGTGACGTACGCCAGGGTCATGGTAATAAAGGTTTGCCAGCGCACGCTGCGAAAGCGCCGCTCATCGAACTCTCCGCCCGCTTTGGGCGGCGAAGCGCGAAAAAATGCGATAATTCTTCCAGACATAATGGTATCTCCGAAGGTCGGAGGCCTGACTGATTAGTGTGGTTCGTCCGTGAGGTTTATCGTCGTTGTGTAGAGTACATAATCAGATAAAGCCTGACCCGATACGGTTAAGGTAATGGGTGACAAAGCATGTTTTTTAATTGTGGGTAGAGCGTCTTGCTGGCCAGCAGCAGCGGGTTGCCGTGACGAATCCCGTCGTTTGCCAGATAATCGTTGCTAAGGCCGCCCGCTTCGCGCATCAGCACCAGCCCCGGCAGCCCGTCCCAGGGGTTCATATGCGGTTCGTAGTAGCCGATAAGCCTGCCTGCCGCCGCCCAGGCGCTCATCAGCGCTCCGGAGCCGTTGCGGATAAACATCCCGCCGTCGCTCAGCAGCGCATCGAGGAAGGGCAGAAAGAGCGCAGGCGTCACGCGGTGCGAGGTGCCGACGCCCATCACTCCCTCTTTGACCGTCGCACCCGGATGCGGCGCGACAGGCGCATCGTTAAGCCATGCGCCCTGGCCTTTCAGGGCGTGGAACAGCTCGCGATGGTTGGGGTCGTACACCACGCCGATAACCGGTTCCCCGTCGGCGACGATAGCCAGCGACAGGCACCAGGTATGCAGGCCGTTAAGAAAACAGCTGGTGCCGTCGATAGGATCGACAACCCACAGGACGCGGGCGTCCGGCATCTGCGTTCCGCTCTCTTCGCCGAGAAAGCCGTCCTGCGGGAAGGCGTCCATAATGCGCTGCTTCACAAACGCTTCGACCTGTTTATCGGCGACGCTGACCACGTCCTGCAGGTCATCGCCTTTATGATCCACCGCCAGCCGGTCGCGCTGCTGATAGAATTCGAACGCCAGTTCCGCGCCGGCCTGCGCCAGCTCGCAGGCCAGGCGGTAGCGGGCCTGCAGTTCATGTAATTCCAGTGATTTCATCGTAACTCCCTATTTTGCACACGTGTGCAATTTGCCTGAAAAAAACAGCCCCGAAGGGCAAAATAAGTGTGGATGGATTAAAAAAATTATTCTGTGATCGCTCCGGCATAAAATGAATTTTTCATTTTGCACTTTGACGAACGATCAGTTTCACCGGCACTTCACGATGGCGTGACGGCAGACTGAATTTGGCGATCCGCGTGACCAGCAGATCCACCGCATGGTGGGCGAGCAGGGCAGTATTTTGCTGCACGGTAGTCAGCTGATAGGGCTGCCAGTCCGCCTGCGGGATATCATCGAAGCCGATAATAGCGGGTAGCGAAGCGGCGGGGTTGTCTGCCCGCAGACCGTCCAGGGCGCCGAGCGCCAGCATATCGGTGGCGCAGAAGAGCGCCTGCAGCTGCGGATGCGCGGCAAGCAGCTCTCTGGCGGCGGCAAATCCCGCCTGATAGCCGCTGCTGTCGCAGAAGTGCGCGGCGATCTCCATGCCCTGACTATGGGCAACAAACGCTTCGTAGCGCTGGCGGGTGCTGAAGTTATCCAGACTTTCGCCGATAAACCCGGCCTGGCGCCACTGGCGCTGAGTACACAGGTCGGCGACCAGCTTCGCGCCCTGCGCGTTGTCGCTGCACACGCGATCGCAGCCGGCCAGGTCGGCGTGGCGGTTGATAAGGGTGACCGGGATTTTTCGCTCCAGATACTCCTCCGCCAGCGACAGCGGCGGCGCCCCGGAGGTAATAATGACGCCTGCGACGTGATAGCTCAGCAACTGTCTGAGCGACGGGGCGAGCTGCTGCGGATCGTCGGCGTTCATCAGCAGCGGCATAAAACCGTTGAGCGCCAACTGGTGGACCAGCGGCGACAGCAGCTTACTGCGGAACGGGTTATCAAATCCGGCGGTGACGATGCCGATAAAGTTGCTGCTGCCGGTGTTCATCGTGCGGGCGATAATATTCACCTGATAGCCCAGCGTTTCCGCCGCGGCGAGAACCTTCTGGCGGGTTTTTTCCGCCACCGACGCGCCGGGGGTAAAGGTGCGGGAAACTGCGGAACGGGAGACGCCAGCGAGCCGGGCAACGTCCTCTGCCTTAATCCATTTTTTTTCGCTCATAGTATCAGGGTACGGGTTGTCCTCAGTGAGCCCGCGCCGACGCAGGAGCCCATCGTCGGCACGGAAAAAGTAGTAAGAAGGTACCACATAAATCCTCCGGCGAGCAGCGGGTTGACGCGGCACAGGTACCGCGCCAACGTCAGGCTTATGCCGGATAGCGAATCTGCTCCGCCTGGCGCTGCAAAATGATTTTGCCGTGACGAATGGAGGTCAGCACTTTTGCCTGGCGGCGCAGCGCGTCATAGTCGTTTTCCGCATCGAGGATCAGCAGGTTCGCCGGGCGCCCTTCGGCAATACCGTAGTTATCGCCGAGGCACAGCGTGCGGGCGCTGTTATCGGTAATCAGATCGAGGCAGCGCTGCAAATCTTCGTATCCCAGCATATGGCAGATATGCAGCCCGGCGTCGAGAATGCGCATGATGTTACCGTTGCCCAGCGGGTACCACGGGTCCTGAATGGAGTCCTGGGCGAAGCAGACGTTGATCCCGGCGCGGTCCAGCTCCGCCACCCGCGTCACGCCGCGGCGTTTCGGCCAACTGTCGAAGCGCCCCTGCAGGTGAATGCTTTCGGTCGGGCAGGAGATAAAGTTGATGCCCGACGCTTTGAGCAGGCGGAACAGCTTCGAGCAGTAGGCATTATCGTAAGAACCCATAGCGCAGGTATGGCTGGCGGTGACCTGCGCGCCCATGCCGCGCACCCGGGCCTCTTCCGCCAGCACCTCCAGAAAGCGCGACTGCGGATCGTCGGTTTCATCGCAATGCACGTCCACCAGGCAGCCGTGGCGCTGGGCCAGGTCCATCAGAAAAACCAGCGAGCTGACGCCCTTATCGCGGGTGTTTTCGTAGTGCGGGATACCGCCCACCACGTCGGCGCCCATTTCGATGGCGCGGGTCATCAGCTCGCGTCCGCCGGGGAAGGACTCAATGCCCTCCTGCGGGAAGGCGACGATCTGCAGATCGATAAGATGAGCCGCCTCCTTTTTCACCCTCAGCATTGCCTCAAGGGCGGTCAGGGAAGGGTCGGTAACATCAATGTGGGTACGCACGTGCTGCACGCCGTTGTCGCGCAGCATGCCGATGGTTTTCAGCGCCCGCTGGCGGGTATCTTCGACGGTGACGCTCGCTTTACGCTGGCTCCAGCGGGCGATGCCCTCAAACAGGGTACCGCTCATATTCCACTCCGGCTCGCCCGCCGTCAGGGTGGCATCGAGATGAATATGCGGCTCGACGAACGGCGGGATCGCCAGCTTTTGCTCTGCGTCGATATCGTCGGCGTCAGCCGTCTGCACGGCGGTCTGCGCGGTGATGCTCTTAAACAGACCGTCCTCTAGCTCAAGGGTATAAAGCGCTTCTTGCTGGCGCAGACGCGCGTTGATAATTTTCATGGTTGTTCCCGTAAATGGTTTTGCGACATACGCCAGATCGCTAAGGCGACCGAGGCGTTGAGATGAAACTGCGGGTGGCTGACCGGATAGCGGGTCAGCTTTTCAATGCGTTGGATACGCTGATGCAGCGTGTTGCGGTGGATACCCAGCCGCTCGGCGGCCCGGACCACGTTGCCGCTCTCCTGAAGCAGCGTTTCCAGCGTCTCCATCAGCAGCCATGGGCTTTTGCGATCGGGTTCGATCAGACAGCCGAGGGTATCGTGCATAAAATCGCTCAGTAGCCCTGGGTCGCCGACGGCGGAGAGCAGCTTGATAAAGCCCAATTGCTGGTAGTCGCTGATGCGCTGGGCCGGACGCAGGCTATCGCTGAGGTCCAGCGCCTGACGGGCCTGCGACAGCGCGCGCTGATATTCCTGTAGCTGCTGCACCGGCGCCGAAAGGCCGCACAGCAGCGATAGCCCGTCGTCGCCCTCCGCCAGCGCATGCAGCCACGTCTGGAGCCACGTTTTCTGCTGATAAAACTCGCCCTCTTCATCCGGCAGCAGGAAGAGAAACATATTGCCGCGCTCGACCAGCGGAAAGGGATTGCCCTGCTGATTGAGCTGCTGCTGCAGGCGCTGGCGTACGGTGCGGCGGGCCTGCTGCAGCCAGGCCTCGGCCTGCTCCGGCGGAAACTGACGAAACAGGCGTTGGATACCTTCCAGCCGCAGCGCCGCTACCCGTAGCGGCCGGGTAAAGTCCAGCTGCTGGTGGAGCGCGCGCTGATGCAGAATTTGCAGGTCGGGAAAGTCGCCGGTTAACAGCTGCAGCAGAATATCGCGCTGCGATTGCAGGGCGTTTTCGCTGCGCACCAGCGCGGTACCGATGCGTTCGGTCACGATCACCATCTTCAGCAGATAGGGCTGTTCGATCAGCGGTATGCCCAGTTCATCGGCCAGCGCAATCAGGCGCGGCGGGATCGCCTGAATGTACGCATCGCCGGTGAGGATCACCATCCCGGCAATCCCGCGCTGCTTGCCCTCCATCAGCAAATGGATCAGGTTGTCTTCATCGCGGGGATGGTTGATCCCGGTGATGAACACCAGCTCCCCGCCCATAATCCATTCGGCGATATTTTCATTTTCCGCCACGTAGTACCAGCGCACCGCCAGCTGTAGCCCCTGCTTACCGGCGCGCAGGCGCATGGCGGAAAGCCCATCAAGGGCGAGGATTTCGCCCACCGTCAGGCTCATGACTACTGTTCCACGACGGAATCAGCGGCGGGCTGGCGTTTGCTCAGACGAGTCAGCGCGATATAGACCAGCGCGGAAACGGTGATACCGACCAGCGGGGCGATCCACGGCGAGAGGTAGGCCACCACCGCGCCCACGGCGTAGGCGCTAAGCCCCAGCCAGTTAAAACGCGGCAAACGGGTGGTGTGCAGCAGCGGGTAGCGGCCGCCGCGATAAAACCAGTAGTCGGCGAGGATCACGCCGCCGATGGGGGGAATGATGCTGCCCAGCAGCACCAGGAAAGGAATCAGCATTTCATACATACCGCCAATGGCCAGCAGAATGCCGACCCCGGCGGCGACTACGGTCAGGGTGCGGCGACGCTCGCTGCGCAGCAGATGGCAGGCCGCCGCCGAGACGTTATAAATCGTCGGCCCCTGAATGGTCAGCAGATTGAGGCACAGCATCACCACCGCGGCGACCGACAGCCCCTGCAAAATCAGCACTTCCACGATATCAGCCTGCTGGTAAACGATGGCGCACCAGGCGCCGGCGATAATCATTAGCCCGTTGCCGATCAGGAAGCTACTCATGCTGGCGACGATGGCGGTACGGCTGGAGTTGGCCAGCCGCGTCCAGTTGGTCGCCTGGGTCGCGCCGCTGGCAAAGGTGCCGAATACCATGGTGATGGCCGCAGACCAGCTCATGGTTTCGCCGGGTTCGATTTGGGTCATCGCCTGCCAGCCGCCGGCGTGATGGGCGGCAAGGTACATCGACACCACCAGCAGAATAAACATCAGCGGCACCGATACGCGCGACAGCGCATCCAGCCCCTTGTAGCCCACCAGCGCGGTGACGCAAAACAGGATACCGAACAGGATCATCAGCGGAGTCGTCAGCGCCTCAGGAAGGGCGAGGATTTTGACCAGCGAGATGGCGACCGTCGCCGTACCCCAGGCGTACCATCCCAGCTCGGCGAAACCGAGGATAAAATCGGCGAGCTTGCTGCCGATTTCCCCGAAGCAAAAACGCCCCATCAGCACGGTATTTAGCCCGCTGCGCGCGGCAATCCAGCCGAGCGACGCGGCGTACAGAGCCAGCAGAAAGTTACCGATTACCGCAATCCACAGCAGGTTAACGATGGAGAAAGAGACGCCCAGCTTGCCGCCCGCGAACATGGTGCCGGTGAAAAAGGTAAAGCTGAACAGAACCATCGAGATGGAAAATACGCCCTTGCGCCCGGAAGCGGGCGCTTCGACGAGTGGAAAATCATTGCTGTTTGACATGGTGGAACCTCTGAGTGGCTATCCGAATAGCGATGGCAGAGGGGTAGCAAGAGGTATGCCAAAAAAATCAAGGCAGGCATAACACAAGAGGGTGGGCAATCTGCACATAAAATCGTATTTCTCGGTCGTCGATTGCCATCAATCTGTGCACAGTGCCATGTTTTGCACCATCGCGGGGCGCGGGGGTTGGCTACGGTAGCCGCATAAATACCGGGCGGCGGCTGGCGCCTCACCCGCCCTGAAAGACCGTGCCGAATCGACAAATGATGTCAATTTTGCGCCTTTTCCCGCTGGAACGATTAGCCATCTTTTTAACACTCCGCAGCCGGTAATTTTGGCGTCATGAAAATGTGTAGTTGTATTGTTGTTAAAAATCGTAATTACATATGCATTTCTGATATAACCATTCTAAATGTAAGTCTTTCCTGAAATATTGTTCGCTTACGTCGGCGGTGTTAGTATCGGGTAAATAGCCATTTAGACGGCTAAATACAACATCGCTAAACTAAGGAACTGCTATGTGGCAAGAAAGACTCGCGCAACTGGTCACCACCTGTCATTGGATCGGTGCGAAAGGTTGGGCGCCCGCTACCGGCGGCAATATGTCGGTGCGTCAGGATGAGACCTGGTGCTGGCTGAGCGAGTCGGGGCGCGATAAAGGTAGCCTGACGACGGAGGATTTCCTGCAGGTGGAGATCGCCAGCAATAAAGCGCCTTCCGGGCGTAAACCCTCAGCTGAAACCGGCCTGCATACCCTGGTGTATCGCCTGTTCCCGGAAGCGAATGTCGTACTGCATGTGCATACCGTCAACGCGACCGTGCTGTCGCGGATTGAAAAAAGTGCCACCCTGGCGCTACAGGGTTATGAGATGCAGAAAACCCTGACCGGCCAGCACAGCCATCTTGATACCGTGCCGGTCGCCATTTTTGATAACGACCAGGATATCGACGCCCTGGCGGCGCGCATTGAAGATTATGCGCAGACCCACCCGCTGCGCTACGGCTTCCTGCTGCGCGGCCACGGCCTGACCTGCTGGGGCAAAGATATTCCCGAAGCCCGTCGCCAGCTGGAAGGACTGGAGTTTCTTTTCGAATGCGAGCTGATGCGCCGCCGCTACGAGCGCGACTAAATTTCCCTCCATCAACGGGTCAGGCATGGATTTTTATCTCGGAATTGATATCGGCACTTCGCGCGTGAAGGCGGTGCTGTTTGATCAACATTTTCAGGCGTGCGCCAGCGCGGCGCAGAACACCGGCCCGCGCCTGTCGGCCAACGGTGAAGCCGAACAGGATATGGCCCAGCTGTGGCAGTCGGTGGTGGCGATTTTGCGCGATATCGCGCGGCATCCGGCGCTGCAAAACGGGCGTTTACGCGCCATTGGCCTCGCCGGGCAGGGGGAGGGCGTCTGGCTCTGCGACGCCGAGGGCGAACCGGTCGGGCCGGGTATCCTGTGGAGCGACACCCGCAGCCGGGAACTGATGAACGAACTCCTCAGCCGCCCCGGTTTTGACCGCCGTTTCTTTGACGATACCGGTACCCATCTTCAGCCCTGCAACACCAGCATGCAGCTGTGCTGGCTCAAGCATCATCAGCCGGAGCGGCTGGCGGCGGCCCGCTATCTGTTCTTCGCCAAGGATTGGATCCGCTTTCGCCTCACCGGCGTCGCGGCACTGGATCTCACCGATGCCAGCACCTCTTTGCTGAATCAGCAGAGCGGGAAGCTATCCGCGGTGGTGCTCAACGAGATGGGGCTGGCAGATTTACAACCTCTGTTTCCGCCGCTGCTGGCGCCGGACGCGCAGGCTGGCGCGCTGCGTGAAGAGGTCGCGGCGCTGACCGGGCTTCCCGCTGCCACACCGGTAGCGGCCGGCGCGCTGGATGTCTGCAGCGCGGCGCTGGGCTGCGGCGCGGTCAACGATGGCGACATTTATACTATTCTCGGCACCACCTGCTGCACCGGCATCGTCTGTCACGGTCGCCAGACGGTCAATGAGGGGACGCGCTACGTTACCCACACCGAAGCGGGCAGCTTTATTAACCTTTTTCCGATGCAGGCCGGGACGCCGAACATCGACTGGCTCCAGCAGCAGATTTCGCTGGATCCGGATTTACAGCAGCTGGAACAGCATATCGCCAGCGTTGAACCGGGCAGCGGCGGCGTCTTCTGGCAGCCTTATCTCAACGGCGAACGCGCGCCGTTCTTCAGCCCCGAGGCGCGGGCAGGCTATTTCGGCATTAGCCAGCACACAACCCGCGCAGAACTGCAGCGGGCGGTATTTGAAGGTCTGGCTTACGCTATCGTCGACTCGCTTCAGGGCTACCCGCAGGGCGGCGAACTGTACCTGACCGGCGGCGGCGCGGCTTCAGCGACCTGGTTGCAAATTATTGCCGACTGTACCGGCAGAACGGTGGTTTCCAGTACTTTCAACGAGCTTAGCGCGCGCGGTGCGGCGATTCTGGCGGCGCGCAGCGTTGATGCCCTCAGCCGCTATCCGGCGCTGGAGCAGACCCGCTATCGGCCCAATCCACAGGCGCACAGCCGCTACGTCGCGCTCTATCCGGTTTATCGCCTGCTGCGCGAGCAGATGCTGCCGGTGTGGCACGCCCGCCGCGAGGCGCTTCAACGTATTTCTCAGGAACAACGCATATGAAAATTGTTTTTACCGCCGAACACGCCGGCGACCTCAGCGCTTTTCAGCAACTGGGCGAACTGCGGGTGGAAGGCTGGGCGCTGGGCAAGCCAAAGCTGAGCGCAGACCAATTGATCGAGCTGGCCCACGACGCCGAGGTGTTGGTGACCAGCTACGATGAGGTGACGGAAGCGGTGATCGCCGCCTGTCCGCGTCTGCAGGTGATCGCCTGCACGCGCGCCAATCCGGTGAACATCGATACCAAAGCCGCCCTGGCGCGCGGTATCCGCGTGCTCTATACGCCGGGGCGTAACGCGGACGCCGCCGCCGAGCTGACGCTGGGGCTGATGCTGAGCCTGGCGCGGCATATTCCGCAATCGCACGCGGCGCTGAAGCGCGGCGAATTCACCCACGCCGAAAACGCGGCGCAGGCCACCCAGAGCGGACTGCGCCGCGATGTGGTGTGGGACGTCAGTCCGCAAAGCCCTTATGAAGTGTTTAAAGGCAGCGAGCTGCGTAACAAAACCCTGGGGCTGATTGGCTACGGTAATATTGGCCGCCGCGTGGCGCGCATCGCTCGCGCCTTTGGCATGGCGGTGCTGGTGGTGGACCCGTTTGTCGCCGCCGAAGAGATTAACGAGCCGGGGCTGCAAAAAACGACCCTTGAGGGACTGTTCCGCGAGGCGGATATCGTAAGTCTGCATCTGAGCAGCGGCCCGCACAGCGATGGCCTGGTGAACGCGGCGTTGTTGAATAGCATGAAGCCGGGCGCGCTGCTGATTAATACCTCGCGCGCGGCGGTCGTGGATGAAGAGGCGCTGATTCATGCGCTGCGCCACGGCCCGCTGGGCGGCGCGGCGCTGGATGTCTACCATCGCGAGCCGCTGTGGCGCGATCATCCGTTTGTCACCGAGTTGAATAACGTCATTATCACCCCGCATATTGCCGGGGCGACGCGGGAGAGCATCGCTAAGCATACGGCGATGATTGCCGCCGACCTTCAGCGCTATGTCGCCGGCGAGCCGCTGCTCTATCAGTGGCGTTAACCGGCTTTTGCCGCCGCGCGATGCGGCGGCGAAGCTTGTTAACCGCGCCGGTTTGCCGCCATAAACTGTCGGGTATGCGGCCAGTCCACTACCCCGGCATCCGACCCCATCCCGGTCGCCACCAGCGCGGCGACGGCGGAAGCCACCTCGCATGCCTGTCTGACGCTTAGCCCGCGGGCCAGCGCGGCAATAAAGCCGCCGCAGTAGCTGTCGCCGCAGCCGGTGGTATCCACGGCATCGACCCGGTACGCCGGGATATGTTCAACGGCGCCGTTGCGGGTCAGCAGCCAGGAACCGTTCTCGCCGTCCTTCAAAATACAGGTCCCGACGCCAAGGGCAAAAAAGAAGCGGGCGATCGCTTCCGGCTGGGTCTCCCCGGAGAGATACGCCGCTTCTTCAAGGGAGGGCATAAAGTAGTCCACCGACGGCAGCAGCGGGCGCAGCAGTTCCAGGGTATGTTCATTGGGGGCAATCAAATCGAAGCTGGTGGTGACGCCGCGAGCCTTCGCCGCTTGCAGCAGAAGGGCGCTCTGCCCCCGATCCATCGCCGCCAGCAGGCCGGTGCCGCCGTGGTGCAGGAAGCGGCAGTCGAGGACGGCAGCAAACTCCTCTTCGTGGATAAAAAGCGTATCGGAAGCGCCCCGGCAGTGTAGCGCCGGGCGCTCGCCGTTGGGGCGGATAGGGAGGATCGTCGCCGACGTTTCCTGCTGCGCGGTACGCTGGACCAGCGAACAGTCGATTCCCAGCCGTGCATAGCTGGCGAGTATAAAATCGGCCTTTTCATCTTCGCCGAGGCAGGCCACCGCAGCGGTACGAATGCCCAGCTTAGCGGCATTAATATTGGCTCCGGCGGCGGTTCCGGCGGGGTTCAGACGAATTTGTTCGATAAAGGCCACCCCGCCACGCGGCGGGATGTCGATCACCGGGCGACCGGCGATATCCAGAATAGTCAGGCCGACAAAGACGGCGTCAAAAGCTGCCATAGGTGCTCCGCTTAACGGTGGGTCTGGCGCAAACGCGCCTGCCAGAAGGAGAGGGCCAGCGCCACCACCAGGATTACGCCAACCAGCGCATCTTTCACCAGGTAGTTCAGCCCCATCAGGTTCAGGCCGTTATCAATAATGGCGAGGAACAGCACGCCGCCGAGGGTGCCGGCAATGCTGACCCGGCCCAGCCGGTTAAAGGCGGTGCCGATAAAGACCGCAGCGATGGCATCCATCAGGTAGGCCTGGCCGGCCAGCGGCGTAAACTGGCGCAGGTTGGCGGAGAGAATGACGCCGCCGACGGCGCACAGCGCGGAGGCCGCTACCAGCACCCACAGCATGGTCCGGCGGTCGCGGATCCCGGCGATACGCGCCGCTTCGCCGTTCTGACCGATAGCGCGCACGTACTTGCCGAACAGCGTGCGTTCGGTCAGCAGCCAGGCCGCCAACCACAGCGCCAGAACTATCACCACCGGCGTCGGAATTCCGGCGACGGTGCCGACGGCCAGATCGTGATACTCCGGCGCCATCCGGCGGTAGGAGATAGAGCCGCCGCCGTCGGTATAGATGCGCTCGGCGCTGCTGGCGATAAACCAGGTGCCGAGGGTGGCGAGGAACGGGCGAATCTGGCAGACAAGGATCAGGAAGGCGTTCAGCAGGCCGATAATCACCCCGCCGAGCAGCGCGCAGCCCACCGCCGCCTGCCACGGCAGGTGCCAGGTTTTCAGCGCCACCAGCGCAAAGGCGGCGCCGAAATCCAGCGCCACGCCGACGGAGAGGTCAATCGCTCCGGCGCTAACGATAAGGGTCATCGCCATCGCCACGATCAGCAGAATCGCGCTGCCCTGCAGCAAATTGGCCCAGTTGTCGAAGGTCAGAAATACCGGGTTCGCCCAGCCGAACAGGGCAATCGCCAGCAGGGTAATGATGCCGAACCCTGCCCGTGATAGCCACGCCAGCGGGCTGCTGCCGGTTTGTCCCGTAGCGGGGGTCTTGAGCGTCATCTGGCTCATCAGTTGCCTCCTTTATGTCTGACCGCTGACGCCGCCAGCACCACGAGGATCAGGCCGCCTTTGATCGCGCCCATCCAGAAAATATTTACTCCCAGCAGGCCGAGCCCGTTAGAGAGCGCGTTGACCAGCACCGCGCCGAGCAGCGCTCCCCAGATGGTGACCACGCGACGCCGCGAGAACGCCGCGCCGATAAAAGTGGCAAGGACGGTTTCCAGCAGCAGCGGCGTCGCCGTGCCGCTCGAGCTGCCTGAGCCCTGGCTGAGCAGCGGTAAAATCGCCAGACCGGCGGCGAGGCCCGCCAGCAGCCAGACGAGAAGGGTTAAACGGCGAACGTTGAGCCCGCTCATCTGCGCCATATCGCGGTTACCGCCCACCGCCTGTAAATGCTGGCCGAAGCGGGAGTGGTGGAGCAAAAGCTGAAACAGCGCGAAGACCGCCAGCAGATAGAGAAGCGGCCAGGGAATGCCAAAGAGAGCGTTATCGCGAAAGGCCACCATCAGCGGATCGCTTACCGCGATGCGTCGCTGGCCGGTCAGCAGGTCGGTCAGGCCGGTGAAGGCTACCGAGGTCGACAGGGTCGCCAGCAGCGGCGGCAGGCCTGCCGCCAGCACCAGCACGGCGTTGACCGCGCCGCAGGCCAGGCTCACGGCGACCAGCAGCAGAATCAGCGCCAGGTAAGGGGTGTTCCACTCCGCCATACCGAGGCTGAGTAACGCGACGCCGAGCACCGCGATGGCGGGCAGCGACAGATCGATACCGCCGGAAACCACGTCATCGCCGCCGACGGCAATCACGCAGACCAGGCCGAAACAGAGGATCGCCAGCGGCACGCTCTGCACCAGCATCATGCTGATATTCTGCCAGCTTAAAAAGAAAGGCGACTGCAGGCTGAGCCAGACCAGCAGCGCAAAAAAGAGAATCAGGGGGAATTTTTCGATAAGCGTCGTGATGCCCGGAAGGGGGCGGCGCTGAATATCTGCACTCATACCTGTTGTTCCTGTCCACCGTTAATCGTCACCAGCAGCGCGTCCAGCGTCAGCCCCCGGGTCGGGAGATTGGCCACCAGCTCGCCGCGCCACATCACCAGGATGCGGTCGCAAAGGCCGAGCAGCTCCGGCGCATCGCTGGATGAGACCAGCACGCCGCGACCGCGATCCGCCAGCTCGCGGGTGCGCTGATAAATATCGCTGCGCGCGCCGATATCCACCCCGAGAGTGGGTTCATCAAGAATAAAAAGCCGCGCATCGGTGCCGAGCCAGCGGGCAAGTATCGCCTTTTGCTGGTTGCCGCCGCTCATAAAGCGCACCGGCAGCTCCGGACGGCCAGGGCGGATGGAGAGCTGCTCAATCCAGCTGCGCGCTTTTGCCAGCGCCCGGCCGCGATGCTCCCAGCCGAAAGTGGCGGTCTCCGCTAGCGAGGCCAGATTGATATTGTCGGCGGTGGAGAAGGGGAGAATCAGCCCCTGATGGCGGCGGTCGCGCGGCACCAGCGCCATCCCCGCACGGGTGGCCTGATACGGCGTGCGCAGCCGCTTCGGCTGGCCGTCGATGCTTATTGTGCCGCTGCGCGCGCGGCGCAGCCCATAAAGCAGATCGACCAGTACGTCGCGCCCGGCGCCCAGCAGGCCGGCGACGCCGACGATCTCGCCCGGCTGAATATCAAAGGTAATATCATTCAGATGGACGCCGTCGCTGAGATGGCGAACCGAAAGAACCGGCGCGGCGGCATCTACCCGTTGAGCGCTGCTCTGGCGCGGGGTATAGAGCTGTTCGATGTCGCGACCGACCATCATTTTAATCAGCGCGTCGGTGTCCTGCAGCAGCGCCCGGTCGGGATAGCCAACGACCTCGCCGTTACGCAGTACCGTGCCGCGATCGCAGAGGGCGGCGATCTCGTTGAGGTAGTGGGAAATATAGAGAATGCCGATCCCCTGCTCCCGCAGGCGCAAAATCGCTGAGGAAACCAGGCTGGCCTCCTGCGCTTCCAGCGGCGCGGTGGGTTCATCAAAGACCACCAGCTTTGCCGCGCCGTCAATCAGCGCCCTGGCGATCTGCACCAGCTTGCGTTCGGCGAGGCTGAGGTCGCGAATCAGGCGGCGGGGATTGATGTCCAGCTGCCAGCTGTCGCGGAAAAACGCTTCGGTGGCGGCATTCATCCGCCGCCGGTCCAGCGCGCCCCAGCGGGTGCGGTACTCCTGGCCGAGAAACACCGATTCCGCCACCGTAAAGTGGGGGATCAGGTTGAGCTCCTGGTGAATGACGCGGATACCCAGCGCTTCAATCGCCGCTGGATTGCCAAGCGGCAGCGGCGCGCCGTCAAGGGTGGCGCTGCCGCTATCGGCCTGGTAGACCCCGGCGAGGATTTTTATCAGCGTCGATTTTCCCGCGCCGTTTTCGCCAATCAGACCGTGAATTTCACCGGGATTCAGAAGCAGCGTGACCGCATTTAATGCAGTCACGTTGGCAAAGCTTTTGCCGATCTGGTTCATCGCCAGACCAGCGGCGGGATTCGCCCCGCCGGAGGATTGAGTGATCACTGCAGTTCGCCATATCCCAGCTGTTTGTAGACCGCTTTCGCCTCCTGCGGGCCTTTCACCGGGACCACCGGGATAAAGGTTTGCAGCGGCAGCTTCTGTTTTTCGAAGTAGCGAGCGACGTTATCGGCTGAAGTCTGGCCGATCAGGTGCGGCTGCTGGGCGACGTTGGCGACAAGCGGGCTACCCGGCTCGGCCATGATCTCCAGCGTCTCCGGGCCAGCATCAATAGCGGTAACCTTGACGTCTTTATCGCGGCCGGTCTCTTCCAGCGCCTGGACAATACCGATAGCCGGCTGATCCCAGCAGGCAACGTGAATCGCATCGAGTTTGCCTTTCGGATACTGGCTCAGCAGTTCGAGGGTTTTCTTCCGCGCATCTTCCGGCGAGTTGGCGAACTGTTCGGCCAGCTCTGGCTGAATAATATGAATATCCGGGTAATCCTTAAGGACATATTTCCACTGGTCGTAACGAATCCCGCAAATACGCAGGGAACTGGAGAATGCGTTAAATACCGCCACGTTGCCTTTGCCGCCCAGTTCATCGGCCATATAGCGACCAATGGTTGACCCCAGCGTGTAGTTATCGGAGGTGGTGTTATTGACCGAGTATTTTGAGACATGGTCAACGGTAAATACCGGGATGCCGGCATCGCGCAGCGCTTTAAATTTAGGCTCAACGGAACTGTCGCCCAGAATGCTAATTACCGCATCAACTTTACGCGACAGTAAAATATCGTGGTTATTAGCATGAACCTGGTTATCGCGTCCGCCGTCGACGCCGATCGCTTTACCGCCCAGTTTCTCAACCTCTTCGCTGGCGCCTTTATAGGCTTCGCGATCCCAGAAGTGCTGCGTGCCGACGACGGCAATACCGATGGTTTTTCCCTGAAGCGATAAAGCCTCTGCTGCCAGAGCGTTAAAGGAGGCAAGCGAGAGCAGGCCCAGCGCGATGGGCAATAATTTCTTTTTCTGCGACATTCTTATTATGGTCCTGTAATGGAGGTGGTTGTGCGGAGCAGTAGCATGACAACAACAACTACACAACCTCAAATACAAAATATGTCTAAGTTATATCAACAATGTTATATCGCAGATTTGCCTGAGGAAAACGTAAATTTGTCATCTGCAACCTGAAAATATTTCATGATGCAGTTTAATCCCTTTTTATTTTGTGGGCTTAATTTGCTTGCAACTCTTATTTATTCAAATAAAGATTGCTGCTTAATTAAAATTATTCTGTCGCTGTAATATATCGCATCCCGGAATAGCGTAGAACTATTCTGCGTGGAAAATCCTTTCTCAGCAGCAGATTGTATGGTGATACGTATTTTATTCCCAGGATTCGCACGCTTTATTATAGCGGCCGTTAGCAGGTGAGAAAAAACCGCATGAGAAAACAACATAATCTGACCGTAATGCACTGGGGAACCTGGCGAGTACAGGCCGGTGACGGCAAAATTGAGGCGGTGACGCCGGTGCCCTGGGATAAAAATCCCTCGCGCATTGGTCAGTCGCTCCCCGATGCGGTCACCAGCAAGACGCGCATTCGCCGTCCGGCGGTGCGCGCCGGCTACCTGCAAAATGGCCCGGCTTCCCGCGACGGGCGCGGTAAAGAGCCGTTTGTTGAGGTGAGCTGGGAAGTGGCGCTCGATCTGCTGGCCCGCGAGCTGCAGTCGGTCAAAGCGCGCTGCGGCAATGAGGCGATTTTCGGCGGTTCCTATGGCTGGGCCAGCGCCGGCCGTTTTCACCACGCGCAAAGCCAGCTGCACCGTTTCCTCAAATGCTTTGGCGGTTATACCGCCAGCACTAATACCTACAGCAGCGCGGCGGGGGAGCGTATCCTGCCGCATATTCTCGGGCCGCTGAGCCCGCTGCACCGTCAGCATACCCATTTTTCCGAGCTGGCGCGGGAGTGCCAGCTGTTCGTCGCATTCGGCGGCCTGCCGCTGCGTAATGCGCAGGTCAACGGCGGCGGCGCCAACGACCATATGCTGAAATACTGGCTGGAAAAGATGCAGGCGCAGGGGACACGCTTTATCAATATTAGTCCGGTGCGCAACGATCTGAGCGCCGTGGAGAGCGCCGAGTGGCTCGCCGTCCGTCCCGGAACCGATACCGCGCTGCTGCTGGCGCTGTGCTACGTGCTGATTAATGAATCCCTCTACGACAGCGGTTTTATCGCCAGCCATACCGTGGGTTTCGCACCTTATCGCGCCTACCTGATGGGGGAGAGCGATGGCGTCGCAAAAACGCCGGAGTGGGCGGCGGCGATAACCGGTATTGACGCGCAGCGGATTGTCGCGCTGGCGCGTGAGATGGCCAGCCAGCGTACGATGGTCAATATCTCCTGGTCGATTCAGCGGGCGCGCCAGGGCGAGCAGGCCTACTGGGCGACGGTGGCGCTCACCGCGCTGCTGGGGCAAATCGGTACGCCGGGCGGCGGGCTGGGATTTGGCTATGCCTGCACCAATCTGGCGGGGGCGGGGCGTAAGGCCTTTTCCGGGCCGCGCCTTCCCGCCGGGGAGAACGCGGTGAACCAGGTGATTCCGGTGGCGCGCCTCTCCGATATGCTGCTGCATCCGGGCGAAGCATACGAGTTTGACGGCCAGCATCTGCGCTATCCCGACATCCGCCTCGTCTACTGGGCCGGCGGCAACGCGTTTCATCATCATCAGGATATTAACCGCCTGTGCGAAGCCTGGCGGCGACCAGAAACGGTGGTGGTGCACGAACAGTACTGGACCGCGCAGGCTAAATTTTCCGATATCGTCCTGCCGGTCACCACGTCGCTGGAGCGGGAAGATATTGGCAGCGGCGGTCACGACGGTTTTATGATCGCCATGAGCGCACAGATCCCGCCGGTGGGCGACGCGCGTGATGATTACGCCATCTTTTGCGATCTTGCCGAACGGCTGGGCTGCGGCGAACGTTTTAGCGAGGGGCGCGATGCCGGGCAGTGGCTGCGGGAGATTTACGAAGCCTCGCGACCGCGCGCGCAGGAAGAGGGGATTACGCTGCCGTCATTTGAGGCGTTCTGGCAGCAGGGAGTGCTGGAGTACAGCGCGCCTGAGCAACCGCAGGTTTTTCTGGCGGATTTTCGCGCCGACCCGCAGCGCTATCCGCTCTCTACGCCTTCCGGCAAGATTGAGCTCTTTTCAGAAACCATTGCCGGCTTTGGCTATCGCGAGTGCCCGGGCCATCCGTGGTGGGATGAGCAGGAAGCGGCCTGGCGGCGGCAGGAAGCTGCGCGCTGGCCGCTGCATCTGCTCTCCAGCCAGCCGCGTACCCGCCTGCACAGCCAGTACGATCACGGAAGCGTCAGCCGGGCGACGAAAATTCAGGGACGCGAGCCGCTGTGGATGCATCCGCAGGATGCACAGGCGCGGGACATCAGCGAAGGCAGCGTGGTCAAGGTCTTTAACGCGCGCGGAGCGATTCTCGCCGGCGTCCATCTCAGCGAGCAGATTTTGCCGGGAGTGGTGCAGATGTCGACCGGGGCCTGGTACGATCCGCTGGACCCGAATGAAAAAGGCTCGCTGGATAAGCACGGCAATCCCAACGTGTTAACCGAGGATCGCGGCAGCTCGCGCCTGGGGCAGGGCTGTAGCGCTCAAAGCTGCTGGGTGGAGATCGAACCGTGGCGGGACGCGCTGCCGCCGGTAACCGCTTTCGATCCGCCGAGGTTTATTGAGGGTTAGGCGCCCGGTAATACCCGGCTTACGGAATCAAAGCCCTCCGCGGGCGGATAGCCCGAACAGATGCGCAGCATCGCCTCCGGGAAAATCAGCCACGCTGCGTTCTGCTCCCGGGGGCGGCGCAGGGCGCCTGCCCGGGCTACATGTTCACAGTTGTCTGCAGATCGGTAGCCCGGATAGGGCGCGTTACGCCAGCCGCGGGTAGGCGCTGGCAATATCGTCGCCGGTAAACCGGGCAATCCAGCCTTCCGGATTATCGAAGATACGGATGGCGGTGAAGTTGGGTTCCGAGCCCATATCAAACCAGTGCGGCGTGTGCGCCGGGACCGAAATCAGGTCGTTCTTTTCACACAGAACCTGGAACACCTCGTCGCCAATATGCAGGCAAAACAGACCGGCGCCCTCGACGAAGAAACGCACTTCGTCTTCTCCGTGGGTATGCTCATTGAGAAACTTCTCCCGCAGCGCCTCTTTCTGCGGATTATCGGCGCGCAGGCTAATCACATCCCAGCTCTGATAGCCCTTTTCTGCAACCAGCTTATCAATCGCGTGCTGATAGGCGGCAATGACCGTTTCAGACGTTGGCGCCGCGCCTAAATCGCGGTCGGCCTGCCAGCGCTCAAAACGCACGCCTTTAGCGTTGAGCTGCTGCTGGATCTCTTCGGCGTTAGTACTGTGCCAGAGAGAGTTTTGCGGGTCGTTTACGGAAAATATGGTTAATGCGCTCATGCTGGGATCTGCTCCGGGTGAATATCGTCGAAACGCTGAACCTGCGGATGATGGCTGGCCGGGTCGCGGTCGCCGCGTACCAGCTGCAGGGTACGGAAACCGGCCTCTTCAGCGGCATCCAGCTCCTGATGGATATCGGACAAAAACAGGATGGCGGCAGGAGGCTGCCCCAGTTGTTCAGCAATATTGCGGTAGGACTGTACTTCACGCTTGGCCCCTACCAGGGTGTCAAAATAGCCGTTGAACAGATGAGTAATATCACCTTCATCGCTGTAGCCAAATAACAATTTCTGCGCAGCGACAGAGCCTGAGGAATATACATATAAATCAATACCCTGTGACTTCCATTTTTCCAGTGCCGGCAAAACGTCCGGATAGAGATGGCCGGTGAAGTCGCCGTTGACGTAGCCTTCGCGCCAGATAATCCCCTGGAGCGCCTTGAGGGCGGTGGATTTGCGGTCTTCATCCATAAACGTGAACAGGGTAGCAATAAGCTGTTCGGCGCCAGCCGCCGGCTGGGCGATCTCCTGGCGCAGGTTATCGAGAATGGTCTTGACCGGCTCGCCAAACTGCTGAGCGGTCACAAAACCAGCCAGACGTTCGCGGGCGTACGGGAACAGGACGTTGTGGACGAAGCGTATGTCGCTGGTGGTGCCTTCAATATCGGTCACGATAGCGCGGATCATGAGTTCTCCAGAGTGAGCGGTGGGTCGTGCTGACGGTGGCGTTGTGTTGAGAGCTGTTATTAAAGCCTAAGCGAAATAACATTATCATTTAGACGTCTAAGCGTCTTGATTGCCAAATATTAACATCGTGTTATAGTGGCTTCAACAACAGCATCACAGACGGTACAAAAAGAATGAGCAATAAGCCACTGATTCCTGAGAGTAAACTCCCTTCACTGGGCACCACTATCTTTAGCCAGATGAGCGCCCTGGCCCAGCAGCATCAGGCGATTAATCTGTCGCAGGGTTTTCCGGATTTCGATGGCCCGCGCTATCTGCAGGAGCGTCTGGCGTATCACGTCGCGCAGGGGGCCAATCAGTACGCGCCGATGACCGGCGTCGCCGCGCTACGCGAAGCGATTGTCAATAAAACCGAAGAGCTGTACGGCTATCGCCCCGATGCCAATAGCGACGTAACCGTCACCGCCGGGGCGACGGAAGCGCTGTATGCGGCGATTACCGCGCTGGTCCGTTCCGGCGACGAAGTCATTTGCTTTGACCCCAGCTACGATAGCTACGCCCCGGCGGTTGAGCTGTCGGGCGGCGTGCTGAAGCGCATTGCTCTACAGCCGCCTTATTTTCGCGTTGACTGGCAGCAGTTCGCCGCTACCCTCAGCGACAAAACTCGTCTGGTTATTCTCAATACGCCGCACAACCCGTCAGCGACGGTGTGGCAGCGTGAAGATTTTGCCGCGCTGTGGCAGGCGATTGCCGATCGCGAAATCTACGTACTTAGTGATGAAGTTTATGAACATATCTGCTTTGCTGCCGAAGGGCATGCCAGCGTGCTGGCGCATCCGCAGCTGCGCGAGCGCGCGGTGGCGGTCTCTTCATTCGGTAAAACGTTTCATATGACCGGCTGGAAGGTGGGCTACTGCGTGGCGCCTGCCGCTATCAGCGCCGAGCTGCGTAAAGTGCATCAGTATCTGACCTTCGCCGTCAACACCCCCGCTCAGCTGGCGATCGCCGATATGCTGCGCAGCGAGCCGGAGCATTATCGCCAGCTGCCGACGTTTTACCGCGAGCGTCGGGACCTGTTTATTGATGCGCTGCGTTCCAGCCGTCTGGAAATTTTGCCCTGCGAAGGGACTTACTTCCTGCTGGCGGACTACAGCGCAGTCTCCGATCTGGATGATGTCAACTTCTGCCGCTGGCTCACCACCGAGATCGGCGTCGCGGCGATCCCGCTGTCGGTGTTTTGTGCCAATCCGTTCCCGCATAAGCTGATACGCCTGTGTTTCGCCAAACAGCCAGCCACGCTGCTGGCTGCTGCGGAACGCCTGTGCCGTCTGTAGTTATTTAACGGTCCACGCCTGAGAAAATTGACGGTCGCCGAACATCTCCACCAGACCGTTGATTTGCTTCAGACGTAATACTTCGTCGGCGTCCATCCCTAACTCTTTGCCGATTTTCTCATCGGTCCAGCCGAGACGCGCCAGTTCCTGAACGATTTCCGACATCGCATGAATCTGGTGACGCCCGCGCGCCCGGTTATGGCGGATGGTGGCGGCCATCAGTGAATCACGCCTGGCGCTGCTCCTTTCCAGACAGGTGACGGGGAGATAGCCTTTCAGCCGTTTTTTCAGCGCCGCCTTGCCGTTGGCCAGTTCATGACGATGAAAACCATCGACAATCGAATAGCGCTCCCGCCCCTGTTTCAGCACCACGATAGGCTGGGTGAAGCCATCCGTCTCCAGCGAGGTGAACAACAGGCGTTTTTCCGGTGGCGCAAGGTTATTTGGGTTGTAATCATTAGGCGAAACGGCTTCCTGTTTTACCCACAGTACGCAATCAACCGGTTGGGATTTGAAGGGGCTATATTCATGCAGAATCTGGCGAAAGGCGTTAAGCGCAGTAATCTTTTCTTCTTCATTTTCCAGCGATTGCAGATAGCGTTCTATTTCCTGGATTAATTGTCGTTGCATAGTATTCCCCATTGCTGGCGCTTTTTATTCATCCGCTCGCGATAGCGTTTATATTGAGTCGCTTTGGTTGGGCTGAAAGAGAGCTGGCGGCACCAGTAATCATTGTTTAACAGCACTTTACAGATGCGCCGCCAGGACGGGACGTCTTTGGAGCCAATATCCGCCGGCTGGGTGTCCGGAATATCCAGCATGCCCTTTTTTTGATACCAGTGGAGATAGACGGCGATTTTATTGCGGTAATGCTCCGCCGTTTTCTCCGGCATGCTGTCGAGTAAAAACAGGGCGTAGCTTTTCCACGTATGATGTTCGGGTTTATCCAGCTTTCGATGGCCGTAGAACTGATTGTCGTGACCGGCGTAAACCCCGCCGCAGTGAACGCCGCTGACGCGCTGGCACATGGCGGCCCAGCGTTCAGGCTCCAGGACGTGGTAGAGCCACAGACCCTGGCGCTGCTCCGGGCCAAAGGGTTCGCAGATGCGCATATAACGCAGCGGTACCCCCGCCTGATACATCAGGTTATAGAGCGGGTTATAGGAAAGACCGCTTTTGCCGAACCAGGTCCAGATATCGGCGGTTTTCCAGTCATAGATGGGATAGATATACCAGGCGTGTCCGCCCGGCGCCGACGTGGTCCAGGGTTTGTCGTCGGCAAAGCGCAGTTTGCGCTGCGAGGAGATGGTGATAAACCGGTTAAGCGATTCATCGGCGCGGATGCCGACCATTACCGCGGCCGGACGATTTTGCGAGAACCAATCGGCGAATTCGCGGACGAAGGTTTCAAAACTCATTCCGGGTTGATAAAACGGGAAATAGTCGGGATCGGTGATGGCATCCTCCGGCGGCTGGCGCACCCAGGGCGCGCCGGGTTCCCAGCACTGCCACTCCGGCGTGAACTGGGTTAGCGAGTTCTGGGTGGTGAGAGGTAGCGCCACCCAGAAAAATTGCTCAATAACGTCGCGATACTCCTCGCGCATCTTTTCGCAATGAGCAATGGTGCAGGAGAACTGCGCTTCCCAGTCAATAAACAGGACGCAAATCTTTTTACCTGCCTGGCGGGCATGCTGCGCCGTGAGATGCAGCATGGTTGTTGAATCTTTACCGCCAGAAAAAGAGACGCAAACGCGGGAGAAGTTTTCCATAACCCACTCTATTCTTTGCTGACTGGCTTGCAGAACAGATTCTGGTAATGGAATTTTAATAAAAGACACAGCCATTATTCCTTTAATGCCAAAGAGACTGTGTACTTATATCATATTCGTTTCTTAATCAAGAGATTAGTTATCATTCACCAATTCAATGAAATCACTTTAACTATTCAATAATATTATTTCTTTCACACTCTTCGATAAAATTTGCGAAGTTGGGGTCGTCAAGATTCACCCGGTTGTAAATCATATAAATATTGATAGATGGAATTTTGAAGGGAGTCTCAATGATCCTGAATTTATTCTGAAAGCTAATGTGCTCTAAAATACATGTCGGAACGAAACCAATTATATCCGTTTGTTGAATAACATTAAGAATGGCTATGTATGAATCGCTGCTGAAAGAGATTTTTCTGTCAGAAAGCATACCCGCAGTTTGACTCTGAAAGGATTTTGTACCCTGATCGTTACAAATATAATAGGTGAAACGCTCCTGCATTATGGCTTTTGTCGTCGTTAGCGACGCCAGTCGCGGATGGTTTTCATTACACACTAATGAAATGTCCAGCTCCTGGATGCGTTTACAGACGGTCGCTCGTGATGACAGCGCCGTGGTGCTAAATATCAGATCGGCCTTCCGGTAGGATAACAAACTCTCTATCGATTCACCTGAAGCGAGCAGATCATGATGTTCAACCTGCAGATTTGAATCATCTAATAACATATGAATCAGGCTGGTGGTTTTGGGCGTTATAAAAAGCTGCGGCGCATAGACAACGAGGCGTTTCCTTAATTCAGAACGATTGGTGAGATTGATGGTTTGTTCTAACTGATTAAGGTTATTTTCCAGGTGGTGATGCAAATTAACGCCGACGGTAGTTGGGGTAATCCCTTTACCTGAACGCACGAATAGCGGATCGTTGAGCTGGTTGCGTAGCCGCTGAAGCGACTGGCTTACCGCAGACGGCGTAATAAATAGCGTTTCTGCAGCCTTACTGATACTTAAATGCTGGTAAATACATTCGAAAATAACGAGTAGGTTCAGATCGAACTTCTTGAGATCGTAAAGATTAGCCATTTTCAACGTCCTGTTAAGCTGGCGAGTAGAAAAAGAGGTTATTATATGTCTGCATTATATACATTACGTGATTATTCATTTTTTATTATTAATTGCTAATGCCTTATTAAGTTTATCTAAATATATACTACAGCGGCGCATTCCGCCAGATCCTTTTGTGTACTGCTAAACCCGGCGGAGGAGTTAGTTTATAAATGCTTATCTTGCCCCCATCATAATCTGTAGTTTTTCTTTATCTGGAAGCCCGATCGCTTGTTGCAGCATATTTTCTTTATTCATGTAATAAATAGCAGGGGTGACGCTGGCGCCGAGTTCGTCCATCAGCTGTTGGTTGAAATTAAGTATCTTCATTTGCTCTGGCTGAATACTGGTGGGAATATTTAGCGCTGCTTTGCCACCAGACTGCTCATAGTGATGCCAGGTTTTCGCCGGGTCTTTGCTGGCCAGGATGGCCGCCGCGGCTGCGGGACTTTCCGGTTTTATGACGCCAACCAGCAGGGTGCGCAGCTGAACTTTCCCTGATTCTACCCACGGACGAGCCTGTTGCCAGAACTGTTGGCAGTAGGGGCAGAAGGGATCGGCAAAAACGTACAGAATCGTCGGCGCGTTTTCGTTACCGTCAAGCAGCCAGCGAGCGCTTTCCAGCTTTTTCCACATCTCCTGGCCCGCGGGGGTATAGAGCTCTTGCTGGAAGAGTTGTTCGCTAAGATTAGTACCGCTTTCGTCGTACATATAGCCCGAGATGGCGTGTTTGCCGTCCGGCGTGAGGTAGATGGCGACGCCCATATCCTGATACTTCCCTAACCAGCCTTTCATCCCTCCGGGCGCCTCGAAGGGTTTAATAATGGTAATTCCCTGTTTTTCTATCGCTTTTACGGGGGCGGGAAGCTCCTCTGCAGAGCAGTAAAAAGGTAATAAGCTCAGAAAAAACAGTCGTTTTAACATAATTATGCCTTGTAAAATCAAAGAGAAGAGTAAGTGTAGCGGTAAAACCTATTACAGCCATAGGTAAGACCTGCGGCCGGGCGGATTGCCCTTTCGTTCTGTGGGTGATGTAATCCCTGAGCTGTTACATTAAGGTGTAGAGCGCAACACATTGCCAGCTACTGGCGCTGAACCTACCTGCGGGTGTTTCAGGTAACGGGGCCGCCTGCGAGGGCGGCCTTTTTACTTTTCAGCGCATATAATGCGAAACGCGACAGAAGTTTGCCATCGCGTTGACAGGTTCACAAAGTTGTCTTGTTCCGGTTGTTAGATAACGCTTATTGATTCGATAATGCAAACGCATTGGTCGAGTCAGGAAAAATTCGTTAACTTAGACCTCAACGAAAACACGGAGGAAGTATAGATGTCCTTAATTAATACCAAAATCAAACCTTTTAAAAACCAGGCATTCAAAAACGGTGAATTCATCGAAGTAACCGAGAAAGATACTGAAGGCCGCTGGAGCGTCTTCTTCTTCTACCCGGCTGACTTCACCTTCGTTTGCCCGACTGAACTGGGCGACGTGGCAGATCATTATGAAGAACTGCAGAAGCTGGGCGTAGACGTTTACTCCGTCTCTACCGACACCCACTTCACCCACAAAGCGTGGCACAGCAGCTCTGAAACCATCGCTAAAATCAAATATGCGATGATTGGCGACCCGACTGGCGCCCTGACCCGTAACTTCGACAACATGCGTGAAGATGAAGGTCTGGCAGATCGTGCAACCTTCGTTGTTGACCCGCAGGGTATCATCCAGGCTATCGAAGTTACCGCTGAAGGTATCGGCCGCGACGCGTCTGACCTGCTGCGTAAAATCAAAGCAGCTCAGTACGTAGCTTCTCACCCAGGCGAAGTTTGCCCGGCTAAATGGAAAGAAGGTGAAGCGACTCTGGCTCCGTCTCTGGACCTGGTCGGCAAAATCTAAATTTCCGTCTCCTTTCACGCAATTGCTGCGTTGGCGTCGCCTGCTCACCCCGGTCACTTACTGAGGTAAGCTTCCGGGGATTCTCAGGCTAGCCGCCTTGCTCTTGCGTGAAATGCTGAGGAAATTGCGTAGTAATATCTGGGCGCATCTGCGCCCGTTTTATTCCAACACCATGATGCAAGCGCATTCAGGCTGCCTGAACGAGGCCGCTTGCATGATGATGTTTTAAGCCCAGGAGATAAAAATGCTCGACACCAACATGAAAACCCAGCTCAAGGCCTATCTTGAGAAGCTGACCAAACCTGTTGAGCTGATTGCCACGCTGGATGACGGCGCTAAATCGGCAGAAATCAGGGAACTGCTGGCTGAAATTGCTGAACTGTCAGATAAAGTCACCTTCAAAGAAGATAACGGCCTGGCGGTGCGTAAGCCGTCATTCCTCATTACCAACCCAGGCTCCA
The DNA here is from genome assembly GCF_040065135.1 of Klebsiella sp. CN_Kp066. Taxonomy (NCBI): domain Bacteria; kingdom Pseudomonadati; phylum Pseudomonadota; class Gammaproteobacteria; order Enterobacterales; family Enterobacteriaceae; genus Klebsiella; species Klebsiella sp. CN_Kp066. Next base: position 188,304 of record NZ_JBEAIU010000001.1, read on the forward strand.
GCCAGGGGCCGCGCTTTGCCGGCTCTCCGCTGGGACATGAATTCACCTCTTTAGTTCTGGCTCTGCTGTGGACCGGCGGCCATCCGTCAAAAGAAGCCCAGAGCCTGCTGGAGCAGATCCGCAATATCGACGGTGATTTTGAATTTGAAACCTACTATTCACTTTCATGTCATAACTGCCCGGATGTGGTTCAGGCGTTGAACCTGATGGCGGTACTGAACCCGCGTATCAAGCACACGGCGATTGACGGCGGCACTTATCAGAATGAAATCACCGAACGCAACGTGATGGGCGTACCGGCGGTATTCATGAACGGTAAAGAGTTTGGCCAGGGTCGCATGACGCTGACTGAAATTGTGGCCAAAGTGGATACCGGTGCGGAAAAACGTGCGGCGGAAGAGCTGAATAAACGTGAATCCTATGATGTCTTAATCGTCGGCTCAGGCCCGTCAGGCGCAGCGGCTGCCGTTTACTCAGCGCGTAAAGGCATTCGTACCGGTCTGATGGGTGAACGCTTCGGCGGCCAGGTGCTGGATACTGTTGATATCGAAAACTATATTTCGGTACCGAAGACCGAAGGTCAGAAACTGGCTGGCGCATTAAAAGCGCACGTCAGCGAATACGATGTTGATGTTATTGATTCTCAAAGCGCTTCCAGGCTGATTCCTGCGACGGTTGAAGGCGGATTGCACCAGATTGAAACCGCCTCCGGCGCGGTGCTGAAAGCGCGTAGCGTTATCATTGCCACCGGTGCGAAATGGCGTAACATGAACGTTCCAGGTGAAGATCAGTATCGCACGAAGGGCGTAACCTACTGTCCGCACTGCGACGGCCCGCTGTTTAAAGGTAAGCGCGTGGCGGTTATCGGCGGCGGTAACTCCGGTGTGGAAGCGGCCATCGACCTGGCAGGCGTTGTTGAACATGTAACGCTGCTTGAATTCGCGCCGGAAATGAAGGCCGACCAGGTTCTGCAGGATAAAGTCCGCAGCCTGAAGAACGTCGATATTATCCTCAATGCCCAGACCACAGAAGTGGTGGGCGACGGCAGTAAAGTGACCGGCCTGCAGTATCGTGACCGCGTGAGCGGCGATGAGCATCACGTCGCGCTGGCGGGGATCTTCGTACAGATTGGCCTGCTGCCGAATACCAACTGGCTGGAAGGAGCGATTGAGCGCAACCGCATGGGTGAAATCATCATTGATGCGAAATGTGAAACTAACGTGAAGGGCGTCTTCGCGGCGGGGGACTGCACAACCGTACCGTACAAGCAGATTATTATCGCTACCGGCGAAGGTGCAAAAGCGTCTCTGAGCGCGTTTGATTATCTGATCCGCACTAAAACGGCATAATTCATAATAAAGTAAGACCGAACCTGCACAGCAAAGAGGCTACCCCTGGGTAGCCTCTTTTTTTAGCTCTCTGACGCTATCTCACCACCATCACCGGAATATGCGCATGGCGGATCACGCTTGAGGCATTGGAGCCGAGCAGATGCGTGCTGATAGACGGATTACGCGAGCCTATCACCACTACGTCGGCTTTAATTTCATTGGCCAGTTCATTGACCATATCGCGCACGTTGCCAAAGCGAACGTGCATTTTGATTCGCGACGGGTCAATGCTGAAATGCCCGGCCATTGTTTTCAGGCGCGTTTCTGCTTCATGCTGCAAATGCTCTTCAAAGCGGCGCAGATCGGCGGTAAACCGGCTCATGGTAAAGCTTGATGAACCGGGCAGTACGTGGAGAAGATGGATAACCCCGTCCTGCTGGGCTAAAAACTCCGCATGGCGAACGGCTTTATCGCTTAACTCCATTTCAAAGACATCAACGGGCATAATGATTGTTTTATACATATGCATTCCTCCTTGTTCGTCTGCTTTTATATCAACACATTATAGGAAAATATTGTGCCATTCAGGTCGCAAAATTGTCAGATCGGTTAGAGGGTGGCGTAAAAGTTTGTCAAAAGAGAGGCGTAGAGGAGAAGGTGCAGAAAGAGGATGTAGCGACATCCTCTGGATAAAGCGCGAAACGCTTCAGGCAGCGGGGAGATTAACGGTGAAAATCGCCTGCGGCCTCCGGCTGGTATAGCAGTTCCAGCACTTCAAGATGCGTTGAGGTGCCGCCGGGCAACTCCCAGTGAATGGCGCTGCCGACCTTGAGCCCCAGCAACGCTGCGCCAACCGGCGCCATAACCGAGAGCTGGGTGGCGCTATCGGTCACCTGAGCCGGGAAAACCAGCGTGCGGATGCGCTCTTCGCCGGTGGTTAAATCGCGGAATCTCACCTGGCTATTCATGCTGACAACATCATGCGGCATGGCTTCCGGAGCCAGCATCTGCGCGCGGTCAAGCTCGTCGTTCAGTGCGCCCGCTACCGGCGAGTTAGCGAATGCCGGTTGTTCCAGCAGCCTGTCGATGCGTTCTGCATCCAGTTCATTAATGATGATTGCGGGTCTGGTCATCTCATACTCCATGTTATCCAGGAACCTGTCCGTAAAAGAAAACCCTCACCGAAAATGGCAAGGGTTAATGTTCTCTCATCATACTGAGACTTGCGGATGGTTTGAAGTGATTAAACGCACATTCATCAACGAACAATAGTTAAACCGTATGAAACTTAGCCGGCTTTATCCAGCAGAAATTGTTTACCGCAGTTCCCGGGATGAGGCTGAGGTAAGAATGAATTTACCGAGAGAGGCGCGTTGATGGCCGCCGCTTTGATGGAAATTTGCATCTCGGTCAGATAGGCGGGATTGCCGTTACAGGTTAACTTGAAAGCCTTAACGTTCTGATTTCCATAGGCCTCTGCGACCGCGGCGTTGAAATCATCCCGGCTAACGGTCTGCCCATAGTGTCTGGCCAGGAAACGACCAAGGGGGCTTTGTTTAATCTCGCCGTTCAGGCGCACCATGGTGCCGAAATAACTGTCAGGATCGAAACCAAAACAAACCCCGTGCTTGGCGTATTCATAACGCTCAAGACATGAATTGCCGCCGGATCCCGGCATCACGCCGTTAAGCTTATTCGCCATTTCCAGCGAAAGGCCGGTTTCAGCCGCCCGACATTTTTGCCCGGCTTTCGCTTCAGGCATATTGGGAACAGGGCGGGTCGCGCAGCCAAAACGCATCCAGCGGCGTTCGTCCACTCCGCGCGCGGCGATAGATTTGGGCAGGCCTGGCCACAAGCCGTGAACGGTGAGAAAATCGGCTTTGTTGTCTGGTTCCTGCTGCAGGCGGCACTCTTCCGGCTCGCTGCGGTTTCGGTCCTGCATACTCTGGCAAAACCCCGTTTGCCAGGAGAGGGCCAGCACGTAGCGATCGAAATCGCCGTATTGCGTTGCGATCAGCGGATCGGCGCTGACCTGAGAAGCGCTTAGCAAAAGAGCGAGAGCGACGAAATCCTTCCTGAACATTTTTATTCCTGATGACGAATGGTCATTAATAACTTTGAGTTATTAAAGCATAAAAAAGGCGCCAGCAGGCGCCTTTTCACACGGTTTCAGCGTTAGCGGATTGCGCTACCGGGAACGAGGACTTCGGTGGCGATAATAACCACTAATAAACCAACCAGTACCGGGACAGAGGTGCGTTTCACCACTTCGAACGGCGAAATTTTTGCCATACCGGCCACGGCGACCACGACGCCGGAGACCGGAGAAATGGTTCGGCCAAGGTTAGACGCCTGCAGCATCGGGATCGAAAGATAAGCCGGGTTAATGCCGGACGAGTGCGCCAGCTTCGGGATCATCTCAACGAAAGCATAGAAGGGGGCATTACCAGAGCCTGTGGTCATCGCCGCCAGCATGGTCAGAATGACCAGTACCAGCATCAGAATAATACTGGCGGAGCCGAAAGAAGTTGCAATGGAGATCAGGCCGTTAATAAAGCCAATGGTGCTCAGCCCCTGCGCAAAGACGCCAGCGGCGACCAGCAGCATCACCACACCGGCAAAGGCGTCGGCCATCCCGCGATATGCCGCTTCCAGCCCATTAAACACATTTTTAGTATTAAAGCCGCGGCAGAATTCCAGAACTGCCGCCAGCAGCATGCAGAGTACGAGGATGGTAATGATGTGCAGCTCCGGACCCCATTTGCCATCAAAAATCAGCACCCCGATTATCGGCGTAAACGGCAGGATGGCGTAGAAAGAAGGGGCGGTGGTGGTGATCTCGTTCACATCAAGCATTTCATGCGCGACGTTTTCCTTCTTATCCAGATAGCGCTGCCAGAAGAAGTGAGCAATCGCCATGCTGATAATCGCCACGATAGAGATAGGCAGCGTGGTTTTAAAGGCAAAGTCAATCAGCGGCATTTCGGCGGCTTTGGCGGCCAGCACGACGTCGCCGGAAGTCGGGGAGAGAATAATCGCCGCCGGGGAGGCGCAGATTGCGGCGGCGGCGCCGCGGCTGATACCAACGTTGACCATGACCGGGAACAGCGTGGCCATCAGCAGGACGCCCAGGCCGGTGGCTGAGGAAACAGCCAGCGACATCAGGCAGGCCACGAAATAAGCAGCGATCATAAGTAGATAAGGGGAGTTAATATAGCGCAGCGGTTTTGAGGCCAGTTTGACGACCATATCGTTGGCGCCAATATGCGTCATATAGGTGGCGAAACCGCAGAGCATCATGATCATCATGCCGAGGTCGCCGCCGCGGCTCATGAGCAGTATCTTAATATACTCAACGATATCGGTAGCAGAGTAGCCGGTGCTCTTTGCGTCGCCAGGTAAAATCTTATGCCCCATTAGCGCGCTGGCGATGAGTAATACTAAGCCACCGACGAACAGCACTCCGGTGGCGGAATAACCTTTAATGATATAGCGGGCGACGCCCACAATGACCACAATCCCAATCAGGATCTCTACTAGCGTAAGCATTCTTAAACCCCTAAACCATTAACCCAAAGAATCTACTGATAAATAAAGCGAAGGAAAAATTTAGTGAGGGAATGTGCCTAAAAAACGGGCAAAACTCGCTGATGCAAATCAATAAATCGATGAGAATCCCTGGATGGTTGGGCTTTACTGGCGTAACCGGCAAAACCGCGCGGAGAGTTTTTCAGATTTTTTGTAGCGGGCAAATCAAGAGTTTGCCTAATTTCGTTAAGGAAGTATTAAGCTTATCCTTGCTATTTTAACCCGCTCAAAAAATGATACTGGTAAGAGAAAAGTGTTAATGCATCGTCGATTTATAGGTTTTTTTCTTGGGTGCCTGGGTCTGCTGCTGTCGTCTACTTCTGCTAACGCTTCGTTCAGCTCGACGCTTCGCGATGGTTACAACACGCTGACTGATAACGTTGCGCAGACCTGGAATGAGCCTGAGCACTACGATCTTTATATCCCTGCGGTGACCTGGCATGCGCGTTTTGCCTATGACAAGGAGAAAACCGACAGGTACAACGAGCGCCCCTGGGGTGCCGGTTTTGGCGTTTCACGCTGGGATGATAAAGGGAACTGGCATGGCATCTATCTGATGGCTTTTAAGGATTCTTATAATAAGTGGGAGCCCATCGGCGGCTATGGCTGGGAGAAGACCTGGCGACCTTTGGCAGATGATAATTTCCATCTTGGCTTAGGCTATACGCTCGGTGTCACGGCGCGTGACAACTGGAAATATATCCCGATCCCGGTAGTGCTGCCTTTGGCTTCCATCGGCTACGGCCCGGCCACCTTCCAGATGACCTATATTCCCGGCACCTATAACAACGGAAACGTTTACTTCGCATGGGCACGCATTCAGTTTTGAGGCGATTTTCCATAGCAATAAAAGAGATAAGCAGGCTGTCTTGAGGAAAAACAAAGACTAATGTGAACCCTGCCCAAAAAGATAGAGACTTTTATCACTTTTTAGCAAAGTTGCGCTGGACAAAAGGTACCACAATTGGTGTACTGATACCCGACACAGTATTAGTGTCGATTTTTTCATATAAAGGTAATTTTGATGTCTAAGATTAAAGGTAACGTTAAGTGGTTTAATGAGTCCAAAGGATTCGGTTTCATTACTCCGGAAGATGGCAGCAAAGATGTATTCGTACATTTCTCTGCAATCCAGTCCAACGGTTTCAAAACTCTGGCTGAAGGTCAGCGCGTAGAGTTCGAAATCACTAACGGTGCCAAAGGCCCTTCTGCTGCAAACGTAATGCCTATCTAAGCAACGCGTCAGCAGAATATAAAAACCCGCTCTCAGCGGGTTTTTTTTTGCCTGCGTCTAGCGGCTGGCGGCTTGCGAAAACAGCCAGAACGCAGCGGCCGTCATGGCAAATGAACCTAACAGATTGACGAAAACGTTCAGCAGCGCCCAGCTAACGCGCCCCTGCTGCAGCAAAAACACCACTTCAGCGGAAAATGTGGAGAAGGTGGTCAACCCGCCGCAAAAGCCGGTAGTGATGAGTAGCTTCCACATCGGATCGACGTCCGTCAGGCGATTAAACCAGGCCAGACCGGCCCCGATAATAAATGCCCCTAGCAGGTTAGCGGTGAGAGTACCAATGGGGATAGCATGGTGCATGGGGTTAAACTTCATACCCAGCCACCAGCGCAAAACGCTGCCGGTGCCGCCGCCAAGAAATACAGCCAAAAGGAGTTGCAACACGATTGTTCTCTGCTTATTGATTGCGACTAAACTTCGAGTGTAGCGCGCGAAATACCTTGCTGGCTATGAATTACCTGACGGGAGAGAAAAGATGCTTGTTGCTGCCGGACAATTTGCCGTAACGCCGGACTGGACGGTCAATGCTCAGACCTGCGTGAGCATGATGCGTCAGGCAGGGGAGCGCGGAGCAACGCTTCTGGTGCTACCCGAGGCGTTGCTGGCGCGAAACGACGCCGATGCGGATTTATCAGTCAAGTCCGCCCAGCAGCTGGACGGCGGTTTTTTACAGCTTCTGCTGGCGGAAAGCGAAAACAGTCCCTTGACGACGGTGCTGACCCTGCACGTGCCGTCTGCAGAAGGGCGGGCAACGAATACGCTGGTGGCGTTACGTCACGGGAAAATTATTGCGCAATATCAGAAACTGCATTTGTATGATGCTTTCAATATTCAGGAATCCCGGCTGGTCGATGCCGGTCAGCAAATTCCGCCGCTCATTGAGGTCGACGGGATGCGAGTCGGGTTAATGACCTGTTACGATTTACGCTTTCCTGAGCTGGCGCTATCCTTAGCGCTCAGCGGCGCGCAGCTTATTGTCCTGCCCGCCGCGTGGGTAAAAGGGCCGCTGAAAGAGCATCACTGGGCGACTCTGCTGGCGGCACGGGCGCTGGATACCACCTGCTATATTGTCGCTGCGGGGGAGTGCGGAACGCGTAATATTGGTCAGAGTCGAATTGTCGATCCTTTAGGAACGACGATTGCCGGGGCAGGGGAGCAGCCGCAGCTGATTTTCGCGGAGCTTTCAACCGATTATATTCAGCAGGTAAGAGAGCGCCTGCCGGTGCTGCAGAATCGTCGCTTTGCGCCACCGCAATTATTATGACGTTTTTTTAAACAAGGCTTGATTCACCTTGTTACAGATTGCTATTGTGTCCGCGCGTCAAATAGCCGTTAATTGTATGCGTGTATGATGGCGTATTCGCAGCTTGTATTAGAGAAGAAGGTTAGCTATGGGTGAGATTAGTATTACCAAACTGCTGGTAGTCGCAGCGCTGATTATCCTGGTGTTTGGTACCAAAAAGTTACGCACGCTGGGTGGAGACCTGGGCTCGGCTATCAAAGGCTTCAAAAAAGCCATGAGCGATGACGATGATAGTGCGAAAAAGACCAGTGCCGAAGAGGCTCCGGCGCAGAAGCTCTCTCATAAAGAGTAATTCGCGACGAGTTTCCCGCTGAAGGAGGCTCGCTACCGACGGGGAAACCGCGTCGGCAAAGAGGCCGCAGCGATAGCGCTGCGGCCTCTTTTTGTCATCTGCACGGATTTTGCTTAAAAAGATGCAACTAACTGTTACCGCGTTGGGTTTTATTATTGGCGAGCAAAATGAGTGGCAGGAAAGACCGCTGCGCTACAAATATAACGCCGCGGTCGCAACAGGAATTACTTCACTTCCATACCTTTGGCCTGCAGGTCGGCATGATAGGACGAACGAACAAAGGGTCCGCAGGCGGCGTGGGTAAAGCCCATTGCCATCGCTTCGGCTTTCATCTCTTCGAATTCATCCGGGCTCACGTAGCGCTGTACCGGCAGGTGGTGGCGGCTCGGCTGCAGATACTGGCCTAAAGTCAGCATCGTCACGCCGTGGCGGCGCAGATCGCGCATGACTTCAATGATTTCAGCATTCGTTTCGCCTAAACCCACCATCAGTCCCGATTTCGTCGGGATCTCCGGGTGCGCTTCTTTAAAGCGCTCCAGCAGCTTCAGGGACCAGTTGTAGTCGGCGCCAGGGCGAACCTGACGATAGAGGCGCGGAACGTTTTCCAGGTTATGGTTAAACACGTCCGGCGGCGTGGCCTGGAGGATCTCCAGCGCACGATCCATACGGCCGCGGAAGTCCGGCACCAGAGTTTCAATTTTGATCGTCGGGCTTTTTTCACGAATCGCGCTGATGCAGTCGGCAAAATGCTGAGCGCCGCCATCGCGCAGATCGTCGCGGTCCACGGAGGTTACAACCACATAGCGCAGCGCCATATCGGCGATGGTTTGCGCCAGCTTTTGCGGCTCGTTGGCGTCCGGCGTTATCGGGCGTCCGTGGGCAACATCGCAGAATGGGCAACGGCGGGTACAGATGGCGCCCAGGATCATAAAGGTCGCCGTTCCGTGGTTAAAACATTCCGCGAGGTTAGGGCAAGAGGCTTCTTCGCACACGGAGTGCAGGCCGTTCTTACGCATCGCTGCCTTGATCCCCTGGATACGGGACGAGTCAGCCGGAAGTTTGATTTTCATCCATTCCGGTTTTCTGAGCAGAGCTTCACGCTCAGTTGCCACGTTTTTCACCGGGATAAGGGCCATTTTATCGGCATCGCGGTATTTAACACCGCGTTCCATCACAATGGGTTTACTCATAGCGTGCGTGTTCCAGTTGCGAGTGACGAAGGAAAGCGAATCAATTCAAGTAAATGTTGCATTTATCAACTATTTTTGAATTAAACGCAGGCAGTATATCATTGATACGGGGCATAAAGCAGCCTGCTTGCCGGGCAAATTGTAAAATAGTTGTTCTTTTATGCTTTTCCCACACGTGCCTTATCGACTAGAAAGCCTGACGAATTGTCCCGACGATCTCTTTCAACAAGGGTTCCTGCGCGCTGAGCTTGTTATAGTGCAACGCAATATCAATTTTTTCTTCGCGCAGAGGGGCGAAGTCGATCATTTTCAAAGGCCATATTCTGTCAACCAGAGAAAACATCCCGGAAGTTATCAGCCCCAGCATATCGCTTTCGCTGACCAGCGCCGCCTGAGTTAACAGATTGTAGCTACTAAAACCGCAGCGGCGTTCGCCGAGGTGTTCCTGCAGGCGACGCAGGATGGTGGTGTAGCGCTGCCCCTCTGGCTGCAGCAGAGCGAATTCATATTGACTAAGATTATCTGCGGTTGCAGGCAAGGCGAGAGCCGGATGTCCTGCCCGGCAGAAGATGTGCACGCTGTCCTGGTAAAGCACATGGTGCGTAATCGTCTGCCCGCTGTGGGGATAGCTGTCGATAAGCAGGTCCACCTGACGCTGGTTTAGCTGACTGACTGCGTCGTTGATAGCGATATTGTGCAGCAGTATCTGGGGAAAGACGGCCCGCAGTTTTTGGGTGATAACCGGCATGATTAACGCGCCAATAGCCGGGGAAGTGGCAATCGTTATCACCCGCTCCCGCTGCGTATTGCCGGTGAGATCCAGCGCGTTGAGAAACGCCTCCATCCCCTGACTAATATGCTTATGCAGATGCGTAGCGTAGGCCGTGGGGGTCACGCCCTGTCCCTTACGAATAAATAGCGGGTCAGGGAAGAGCGCGCGCAGCTTGTTGATTGACTGGCTTATCGCCGACGGCGTGATATTGAGTACCTTTGCCGCGTTAACGATGCCTTTATGGACGTAAACCGCTTCAAAAATAGTGAGTAAATTGAGGTCTATCGTACGCAGAATGCGAAACATCTGCCGACCGTGGCGATCGTCAAGCCGATCGCCTGATTCTGCCTGAGAGTTATTGTCGTCCACTCTTTATTTCCGCTAGTGATAATTAGCACCATTATAGCGGTCACATTTATTTTATTAGTGATGATAGATTGCAAATAAAAGGCTTAATCCGGCCCGAGGAAAAACGAGACGTCCCGCGGCAACGGGACGTGATGGCTAACGGGATAAAATGTATTCCGAGGGCGGATCGTTCAGGAGCGCCAGCAGATGAGCGACCAGACGTGGCGATACGTTTTCCGGCTGGGCATCTGGCTGCCACTGACGCATCTGCGTCATCTCCATTCCGGCATAGCCGCAGGGGTTAATTCTCAGGAACGGCGACAGATCCATGTTGATATTTAGCGCCAGGCCGTGGAATGAGCAACCTCTACGAATGCGCAGACCCAGAGAGCAGATTTTCCGATCGCCCACGTAGACGCCGGGAGCATCGGCGCGCGGGTGTGATTCGATGTCATATTCCGCCAGGGTGTTCACGACGGTTTGCTCCAGAAGCGTGACCAGCTCGCGCACCCCCAGCTTACGGCGTTTCAGGTTCAGCAGAACGTACATCACCTGCTGGCCGGGACCGTGATAGGTGACCTGCCCCCCGCGATCGCTCTGAATCACCGGGATTTCGCCGGGAACGAGAACATGTTCGGCTTTGCCTGCCTGCCCCTGAGTGAATACGGGATGGTGCTCTACCAGCCAGATTTCATCCAGCGTAGTCTCGTCGCGGGTGTCGGTAAACTCGTGCATTGCCTGCGAGACAGGTTCGTAAGGTTGCAGGCCGAGCTGGCGGATGAGAATTTTATTGTGCTGCAAAACAACGTCTCCGCAGAGAGAGAATGATTTGAGTGGGGAAGTATATCACAGCGAGAAAGCGAGAATGACCCGGCGTGGACGCCGGGTCAGGGGAAGAGATTTACAGCACCATCCGAACGATTTCAATATTGCCCAGCTCTTCGTAGAGGGTTTCTACCTGCTCAATATGGGTTGCATTGATGGTAATAGAGACAGAGTGGTAGTTGCCTTTGCTGCTGGGTTTTACCGTCGGAGAGTAATCACCTGGTGCATGGCGCTGTACCACTTCAACCACCTGGTCAACCAGCTCCGGCAACGCCTGTCCCATTACTTTGTAAGTAAATGGGGTAGGGAATTCAAGCAGTTCGTTAAGTTTGGTTTTCATGTCAGCTCCGGTGTTACAACAAAAAATAATAACTCCCACGACGTGTGGGAGTTATCAGGATATCTAGTATATGGGGATGTAAATCACACTTTCAAGCGTTCGGTTTTTAACCAAACCAGTGATGGAACATTAATTTAATGTAATCAATGATTTTACCGAAGAAATTGCCTTCCGGGATTTCCTGCAGGACCACCAGCGGACGCTGATCGATGGTTTTGCCATCAAGCTGGAAGTTAATGGTGCCCACAACCTGGTTTTTCTGCAGCGGCGCGTGCAGCTCGGCATTATTCAGCACGTAGCTGGCTTTCAGATCTTTCATCCGACCGCGAGGAATCGTCAGATAAACGTCTTTATCCACGCCGAGAGAGGCGCGATCGCTATCGCCGAACCAGGCAGGTTCAGAGGCGAATTCTTTACCGGCTTTAATCGGGTTAACGGTTTCAAAGAAGCGAAAGCCCCAGGTCAGCAGCTTTTTGCTTTCGGACTCGCGTCCTTTATAGGTACGACCGCCCATCACGGCGGAGATGAGGCGCATCTGGCCTTCAGTTGCCGATGCCACGAGGTTGTAGCCCGCTTTATCCGTGTGGCCGGTTTTAATGCCGTCGACGTTGAGGCTGTTATCCCACAGCAGGCCGTTGCGGTTGAGCTGACGAATACCGTTGAAGGTAAACTCTTTCTCTTTGTAGATGGTGTATTCGTTTGGAACATCGCGAATCAGCGCCTGGCCAATCAGCGCCATGTCGCGCGCTGAGCTGAACTGACCATCGGCATCCAGGCCGTGAACGGTCTGGAAATGGGTGTTCTTCAGGCCCAGCGCGTTAACGTAGTTGTTCATCAGGCTGACGAAGGCGTCCTGGCTACCGGCGACGTAGTCGGCCATCGCCACGCAGGCATCGTTGCCCGACTGCAGGTTGATACCGCGGATCAGCTGGGATACCGGCACCTGCATACCCGGTTTGAGGAACATCAGCGAAGAACCTTTGAACACCGGATTACCGGTTGCCCACGCGTCGTTGCCTACGGTGACCAGGTCGGACTCTTTAAATTTGCCCGCTTTCATGGCCTGACCAATGACATAGCTGGTCATCATTTTAGTCAGGCTTGCCGGGTCGCGACGGGAGTCAGCGTTGTTTTCCGCCAGCACTTTGCCTGAGTTGTAATCGATAAGAATCCAGGATTCGGCGTCAATCTGCGGGGCGCCTGGGATCATAGTTTTGATATTCAGGTCATCGGCGCGGGCAGCGGAGGACAGCGCTGCCACGGAGAGCGCCGTAACGAGTAAACGAGCGGTAAAAGAGGTCTTCATGGTCTGAACAACGGCATCCGTGATGGAGTTAAAAAAAGTGCCTTACTATAACAAATGCACTACGAACCAGCATCCGACATTGCATACGACTTTGTTAATGACTTTGTCATACGCAATGAACCGGGCGGCTGGACCAATGCCTTTAGTTGGCGCGAGTTATAAATGATTGCAGCTGAGCTTCGCTTTGCAGGCGCTGTTGGATCGTGCTGGCCTCCGCTTTGCTGCTGAATGGGCCAAGCTGAATACGCCATACCGCGCCGTTTTGCATGACGCGGCCCGGAACGGAAAATTGCTGACTCAGACGCTGCTGGTACTGTTGCGCACGGGACTGGTCGCTGACGGCGCCGACCTGTACGACGAAATCGCCGTTGGCGCTTGCCGCTGCGGCTGGCGTCACTGCTGCGGTCGCGACGGCGGCGGGCGCTACGCTTCCCTGAACAGAACCCGGCGCGGTAACCGGCGCGGTTTGCACCACGGGCTCGCTGCCTTCCAGCACACCGTTATTCAGCGGCGTCGGCGCGCCGAGAAAACCGCCGCTGTTGACCGGTGCGCCGGTGCTATCCTCCGGCTTCAGCGTTGCGTTGCTGATGGCGTGCACGTCAGTTGGCGCGGGTTGCCCCATCGCCGCGCTGCCGTCGCCGTCAAGATTCGGGCGCGCCGGCAGGGCGTAGGTCTGTTTGGCCACCGTCGTACATGCCATGCCCGGCCCGGAAAGCGAGCCGTCCGGTGCGACGATGATAGGGTCGATACGTACTTTGGTATTATTTGATGTATTCAGACGATCGGCTGAGGCGCGCGACAGTGAGATCACGCGATCGTTACCGTAAGGCCCGCGATCGTTGATGCGGACGACGATCATGCGGCCGTTCGCCAGGTTGGTGATCCGCGCGTAGCTTGGGATCGGCAGCGTAGGATGGGCTGCGGTGAGCTGCGTAGGATCGAACGCTTCTCCCGATGCGGTCAGATTGCTGTTGGGCTCGGCGTCATAGATAGCGGCGAAACCGGCCTGGGTAAAGTTGGACGGATCCTGAACGATTTTGTAGCTTTTGCCGTCGCGTTCATAATCCTGATTCGCCGTGGCGTTAGGCGTTTCGTACTGCGGATCGGCGCCGCTAATCTCCACCGTTGGGCCATTGCAAACGGCCGGCTGTGGAGTGCTGACCGTTTTCTGTTGAACGTCTTCACCCGAACATGCCGCCAGCAGCCCTGCTGCTATGCAGATCCCCAGCCATTGCTTACGCATCGCGAACCCCTTACACGCTTTTCGACAACATTTTTCTGTGAGTATGGATCGACATGACGATACCAAACCCGGCCATCAATACGATTAGGGCAGAGCCCCCGTAGCTGACCAGCGGCAAAGGTACCCCCACCACCGGTAAAATACCACTTACCATACCAATATTTACGAAGACATAAACGAATAAAATCAACATTAAACCACCGGCCATCACTCGGCCAAAGGTGGTTTGCGCCTGGGCGGCGATCCAGAGTCCGCGCATGATAAGCAGTATATACAGCGCCAGCAGGATCAGTACGCCAATCAGCCCCAGTTCTTCCGCCAGTACCGCAAAGATAAAGTCGGTATGGCGTTCTGGCAGAAACTCCAGCTGCGACTGGGTACCGTGCAGCCAGCCTTTACCGCGCAACCCGCCGGAACCGATAGCGATCTTTGACTGAATAATGTGGTAACCCGCGCCGAGCGGATCGGTTTCCGGGTCGAGCAGCATCATTACGCGCTGGCGCTGATAGTCATGCATCAGGAAGAACCAGAGGATTGGAATAAAGGCGGCGACCAGCACCACCGCAATACCAATCAGACGCCAGCTCAGGCCAGAGAGAAACAGGACAAACAGACCGGACAGGGCGACCAGAATCGAGGTTCCGAGGTCAGGCTGCGCGGCGACCAGCAGCGTGGGCAGGAAAATCAGCACCAGCGCAATGGCGGTATTTTTCAGCGATGGCGGACACACGTCGCGGTTGATAAAGCGCGCCACCATCAGCGGTACGGCTATTTTAGCGATTTCCGACGGCTGGAAGCGAACGATGCCGAGATCCAGCCAGCGCTGCGCCCCTTTGGAAATGGCGCCGAAGGCATCAACCGCCACCAGCAGAATAATACAGAAAATATAGAGATAGGGCGCCCAGCCTTCATAGACCCGCGGCGGGATTTGCGCCATGACGATCATAATAACAATCCCCATAGCGATCTGGCCGATTTTACGCTCCATCATGCCCATATCCTGACCGCTGGCGCTCCAGATAACCAGCGCGCTGTAGGTCAGCAGCGCCAGCAGGATAAGCAGCATGGTGGGATCGAGGTGGATTTTATCCCATAGCGATTTTTTGTTCGGATTATCAGTCATTATTGATCCTCCCCAGCCGTTACCGCCGGATTTTCAGTCGGCAGATTGGTGTTGTTATCGCCCAGCATTATATGATCGAGAATCTGACGCATAATGGTACCGACTGCCGGACCTGCGCCGCCGTTCTCAAGAATAATGGCTACGGCAACCTGGGGGTTGTTGTAAGGGGCAAACGCCGTCATCAGTTTATGGTCACGCAGGCGTTCGGCGATTCTGTGTGCGTTATAGGTCTCATTGGCTTTCAGGCCAAAGACCTGGGCGGTACCCGACTTGGCCGCGATTTTATACGGTGCGCTGGCAAAGTATTTATGCGCGGTACCGTTGCCTCGGTTGGCTACGCCATACATCCCGTCTTTAGCGATTTCCCAAAAACCAGAGTGAATGTCTCCGACCGGCGGTTCATGCGGCTGAACCCAGGGAACCGGTTTACCGTCTTCCACCGTGCTTTGCAGCAGATGCGGTACTTTAACTACTCCGTCGTTAATCAGGATCATCAGCGCCTTGTTCATCTGAATAGGCGTTGCGGTCCAGTAGCCCTGACCGATCCCGACTGGAATGGTATCGCCCTGGTACCACGGTTTCTTGAAGCGCTTGAGCTTCCATTCGCGAGTCGGCATATTACCGGAGCGCTCTTCCGCCAGGTCAACGCCGGTATAGTGGCCGTAGCCAAATTTACCCATCCACTCAGACAGGCGGTCGATGCCCATATCATAGGCAACCTGATAGAAGTAGGTATCGGCGGACTCTTCCAGCGCTTTGGTGACATTCAGATGGCCGTGGCCCCACTTTTTCCAGTCACGGTAGCGTTTTTCCGAGCCGGGAAGCTGCCACCAGCCGGGGTCAAACAGGCTGGTGTTGCGGGTTATGACCCCGGCGCTGAGCGCTGAGACCGCAACGTATGGCTTAACCGTCGAAGCCGGCGGGTAAACGCCCTGGGTCGCGCGGTTGACCAGCGGCGTATTAGGATCGTTGAGGAGTCCGGAGTAATCCTTGCTGGAAATACCGTCAACGAACAGATTAGGGTCGTAGCTTGGCGTCGAAACCAGCGCGAGGATAGCGCCGGTTCGCGGGTCCGTGACGACGACCGCCGCGCGGCTGCCGGCGAGCAGGGTTTCAATATACTGCTGGAGCTTAAGGTCGAGCGTTAAATAGATATCGCGCCCGGCCTGCGGGGGCACCTCTTTGAGCTGACGAATCACGCGGCCGCGGTTGTTCACTTCAACCTCTTCATAGCCGGTTTGCCCGTGCAGGACATCTTCGTAGTAGCGTTCGATCCCCAGCTTGCCGATATCGTGCGTGGAGGCGTAATTAGCCAGCTTGCCCTCTTTATCCAGGCGATCGACGTCTTTATCGTTAATTTTAGAGACATAGCCGATAACGTGGGTCAGGGCGGAGTTATAGGGATAGTAGCGGCGCTTGTAGCCCTTAACTTCCACCCCGGGAAAGCGGTACTGGTTGACCGCGAAACGGGCAACCTGCACTTCGCTGAGGTTAACTTTGACCGGAATGGAGGTAAAACGATGCGAGCGGGCGCGCTCTTTTTTAAAGTTCGCCACATCGTCATCGGTGAGATCGATAACGTCGCGCAGCGCATCCAGCGTTTGCTGAACGTTGTCGACCTTCTCCGGCATCATCTCCAGCTGGTAAATCGTGCGGTTAAGCGCCAGCGGCGTGCCGTTGCGATCGTAGATAATGCCGCGGCTCGGCGGAATCGGGACCAGTTTAATGCGGTTTTCGTTTGAACGCGTTTGATAGTCGGTATAACGCACAATCTGCACGTTATAAAGGTTGGCGATCAGTACGCCGGTAAGCAGCAAAATCCCCAAAAAAGCGACCAGCGCCCGGCGCACGAACAGCGAGGATTCAGCCGAATAGTCGCGGAAAGAATTCTGTAATTTCATTCGCTGCTTAGTCTACCCTGGTCATCATTACTCACGGTGGTAAGGGTGGTTGGTGGTAATGCTCCACGCCCGATACAGACTCTCGGCCACCAGTACGCGAACCAGCGGGTGAGGTAGGGTGAGCGTTGAGAGCGACCAACTTTGTTCCGCCGCCGCTTTGCAGGCGGGTGAAAGGCCTTCCGGGCCGCCGATAAGCAGGCTGACGTCGCGGCCATCCTGTTTCCAGCGTTCCAGTTCGCGCGCCAGCTGCGGCGTATCCCACGGTTTCCCCGGAATATCCAGGGTGACTATGCGGTTTTTGCCTGCTGCCGCCAGCATCATTTCGCCCTCTTTTTCAAGAATGCGTTTGATGTCGGCGTTTTTGCCGCGTTTACCGGCGGGGATTTCCACCAGTTCGAACGGCATATCCTTTGGAAAACGGCGCAGATATTCACTAAAGCCGGTCTGAACCCAGTCCGGCATTTTGGTGCCAACGGCTACCAGGTGCAGCTTCACGCGTTAACTCCAGAGTTTTTCCAGCTCGTACAGACGACGGCTCTCTTCCTGCATGACGTGAACCATAACGTCGCCGAGATCGACCACGATCCAGTCCGCGGCGGCTTCGCCTTCAACGCCCAGCGGCAGCATCCCGGCGGCGCGAGACTCCTGCACGACGTGGTCAGCGATGGACATAACATGGCGCGTGGAAGTACCTGTGCAGATGACCATGCAATCTGTAATGCTGGATTTGCCATGAACGTCAATGGCAACGATGTCCTGACCTTTCAGGTCATCAATTTTGTCGATAACAAAATCCTGGAGTGCTTTACCCTGCAAGAGTTCCCCCTGGGTGTGTGAAGAGTGAAAAACAATAAACAGCCTGACAGTATACCCGAACTGTTGGCAAAGTCGGGATAAATGTCGATAAACGGGCGGTGAAGGCGGCTATCATCCCATCCATCGCCGATGATTGCATCGCCATTTTTGTAAAACAATTTCTGCAAAGTTCAAATGGCGGATACAGCCTGGCTGCGGAGAATAGCAGCCTGCTTTGCACTGTCAATGGTCTGCGCGCAATTCTTCTTCCGCCAGCCAAACGGCCCGGCTATTTAGCACCCGCAGAGTGGTGAATTCAGGCTGGAGATCGATCAGGCTCCACGCACCATGCTCGATGGGAAAGTGCCACATCGCCGAAGCCGGCATGTGCAGAAGATGAGCGATTAACAGGCTCAGAACCCCCTGGTGACCGACGATCAGCAGATGATTAAGTTCCTGACACTGAGAGAGGGTGGCAGTAAAGCGGCAAACGCGCTCGGAAAAGGCCTGAAAGCCCTCTCCGTTGGTAGGCGCCGCATGCTGCCAGTCGGCGCACCAGGCGGCGTAGTTTTCAGCATCTTCCTGCTGCAAATCGCGATGGTGGCGCATTTCCCAGTCGCCGAAGAACATTTCATTGAGCTCAGCGAAGGTATGACGGGGGATGCTCCGTTCCCCCAGCAGCAGGCTGGCCGTGCGCTGGGTGCGCTCAAGCTCACTACAAAACACGCGCTCAAACGGAACGGCATGCAGACGCTGTCCGAGCGTTTGGGCCTGTCTGATTCCACGTTTCGTTAACGCAGTGGGGGCATGCCCGCTGTAGAGGCCTGCGACGTTGGCCTCGGTTTCACCATGCCGAACTAACCATAATTTCATGATGACCCTCTCGAAAGGCGTCTCTGAGACCGTCCTGGCTGCCAGGCTAGCAGTAAAGCTTTTGCTGGTGGATATACTCAAGCACGCTTTCCGGCATCATGTCCGCGCAGGACTCGCCTGCTTCCAGACGCTGGCGAATAAGGGTTGCTGAGATATCAAACCACGGCGTTTCGGCCAGGTAGATAACGCCTGCCGGGGCGCTATGCAGCCGCTCGACGTCATGGGTGAGATACTTGTCCAGCCACTGCTGATCCTGCTCGCACGCCATCGTCAGCGGGTAGCCGGGGCGTCGGCAGACGATCAAATGAACGTTATCAAGGATGCTGGCATAGTCGTGCCAGGAGGTAAAAGTCAGCAGCGAATCCTGGCCTATGATAAACGCCAGCGGCCGTCCCGGACCCTGCTCCTGGCGCCACTCGCGCAGGGTCTGCGCAGAATAGGACGGCGTGTCGCGCCTAAGTTCACGATCGTCGAGGATAAACAGCGGCTTATCGGCGATAGCCAGTTCCAGCATATGCCGTCGCTGGTCGCTGGTCGCTTCGGGCTGCGGGCGATGCGGCGGCACGTTGTTAGGCACAATGGTAACGCGATTGAGGCCGATTTGGTTGGCCAGAATTTCCACCGGTTTGAGGTGACCGTAATGCACCGGATCGAAGGTGCCGCCGTACATCGCCTGTAACTGAGTCATATCAACCATCAATAAAAACGTCTGCCAGCGCTTTATGGCAGAGCAACAAAGAGAGACTTTCCAGCTCGGGCCAGACGGAGTGCCCGTAATCCTGCTTAAAGGTGAGCTCGGCGCGGGTCAACAACGTGACGGCCTGGCGCAGCTGGTCGGCGCTCAGGCGGGCCAGCGCGTCGCTGACCAGCTGGCGTCGGTTTTGCCACACCCGATGCTTGTCAAACAGGGTACGCAGCGGCGTATGGGCTGATTGCCGCTTCAGGTTGACCAGCAGCAGCAGTTCACGCTGTAGGGTGCGCAGCAGGATAGCCGGTTCACTGCCTTCCAGCCGCAGCTGTTGCAAAACGTGCAGGACGCGTTTGCTTTTACCCGCCAGCAGCGCATCAACCCAATGATAAGGCGTGAAATGCGCGGCGTCGTTGACAGCCTGCTCAACGCGCGGCAGGGTCAGTTTACCGTCCGGCCATAGTAGCGACAGGCGCTCCAGAGCCTGCGCCAGCGCCAGCAGATTGCCTTCATAGCAGTAGCACAGTAGCTGGCTGGCTGCGTCATCAAGCTGCAGATGATGCTGCTTTGCGCGCGCGGCAAGCCAGCGCGGCAGCTGGGCATATTCCGGCGTCTGACAGCTAACCTGAACGGCACGGCTGGCAAGAGCGGCGATCCACGCGGCGTTCTCCTGGGCTTTCGTCAGCTTATTGCCGCGCACGATCAGCAGAAGATCGTCATGCAGCATGCTGACAAGCGTGGCGAGCTGTTCGTTGATTGCCGCATTGGGGCCGTTCTCCGGCAGGATCAGCAGCAGCGTCTGGCGGCTGGCAAACAGGCTCATCGCCTGACTGAGGGAGAAAAGGGCAGACCAGTCGGTGCTGGCATCAATGCTGGCGGTATGGTGTTCGATAGAGCCCTGGGCGGCAGCGGCTTCGCGGATGGCGTCCTGGCTTTCCTGCAACAGCAGCGGGTCGTTGCCAAGCAGCAGATAGGCCGCGCGCAGCCCTTCAGTGAGCTGCGCGCGGAGCTGTTCCGGGTACAACCGAATCATCAGTTACCCAGCGTGGTGGAGACGCGATTGCCGGAGGTGGAAGCGGCGTTCACCGGCTTCTCATCCTCTTTGGTGGCTTCGACATCCGCAACGTGTACGCTCGGCAGCTTACGGATCAGCTGTTCGGCTGCTTTGTCGTACATTTCCTGAATGATCATGTCCTGCTCGGCATCTTTCGCTAACGCCGCCTGCGGGTTATCGAAGAACGAACGGTAGACTTTGGTCGTGATGGGATAGATATCATGACCAGGGATCAGGACGCTGGCATTCACCGTCATCACCATCTGATATTCAGCAGTACGGCCATCCTGGAAAATAGATGCCGTGTCTTTCTGAATGGACGATGACTCCAGACGCAGGGAAGGGATATCCTTGCGCAGCGTACTGGCATCAACCAGCTCGACGCCGTTCAGGCGCAGCTGATTACGGACAGCGCGACTTAATGGACCATTTGGATCGCCCGACTGGAAGATCATGGTTTTCATTGCGGTCGGAACCTGCGTAGTACTACGCAGGTGCCAGCCACAACCGGCGGTGATTAACACCGCCAGAGTTAACAACAATGTTGCCAGATATCGCACGCTTCCTCCCGCGCTTAGCCAACGACCAGATTGAGCAGTTTACCCGGAACGTAGATCACTTTACGCACGGTCACACCGTCGAGATATTTCGCGACCAGATGCTCCTGAGCCGCACGCTCGCGCACCTGCTCTTCGGTTGCATCTACCGCAACGGTAATTTTACCACGAACTTTACCATTTACCTGGACGACAACCAGCGTGGTGTCTTCAACCATAGCGCTTTCGTCCGCAACCGGCCACGGCGTGTTGTCAATATCGCCTTCGCCGCCCAGCTCCTGCCACAGGGTAAAGCTCGCGTGCGGGGTGAACGGGTTGAGCATGCGAACGACCGCCAGCAGAGCCTCACGCATCAGCGCGCGATCCTGTTCGCTTTCCTGCGGCGCTTTCGCCAGCTTGTTCATCAGCTCCATAATCGCCGCGATCGCGGTATTGAAGGTCTGACGGCGGCCGATATCATCGGTCACTTTAGCGATCGTTTTGTGTACGTCGCGGCGCAGCGCTTTTTGATCTTCGCTGAGGCTGGCAACGTCCAGCGCGGCAACTTCACCCTGCATGGTATGCTCGTAAACCAGTTTCCAGACGCGTTTCAGGAAGCGGTTGGCCCCTTCCACGCCGGACTCCTGCCACTCCAGCGTCATGTCAGCCGGCGAGGCGAACATCATAAACAGACGCACGGTGTCGGCGCCGTAACGTTGAACCATGACCTGCGGGTCGATGCCGTTGTTTTTCGACTTGGACATCTTGCTCATGCCGGTATAGACCAGCTCATGGCCTTCAGCATCTCTCGCCTTCGCAATGCGGCCTTTCTCATCGCGCTCAACGATCGCATCAACCGGAGAGACCCAGTTACGCTCGCCGTTCGCGCCAACGTAGTAGAAGGCATCCGCCAGCACCATGCCCTGGCAAAGCAGCTGTTTTGCCGGTTCGTCAGAGTTAACCATGCCCGCGTCGCGCATCAGCTTGTGGAAGAAGCGGAAGTACAGCAGGTGCATGATGGCGTGTTCGATACCGCCGATATAAATATCCACCGGCAGCCAGTAGTTCGCCGCTTCCGGGTCCAGCATGCCCTGGTCGTACTGCGGGCAGGTATAGCGCGCGTAGTACCAGGAGGATTCCATGAAGGTATCAAAGGTATCGGTTTCACGCAGCGCCGGCTGGCCGTTTACGGTGGTTTTCGCCCACTCAGGATCGGCTTTAATGGGGCTGGTGATGCCGTCCATGACCACATCTTCCGGCAGAATTACCGGCAGCTGATCTTCCGGAGTCGGCATTACGGTACCGTCTTCCAGCGTCACCATTGGAATCGGCGCGCCCCAGTAGCGCTGACGGGAAACGCCCCAGTCGCGCAGGCGGTAGTTCACTTTACGTTCGCCGACGCCAAGTGAAGCCAGCTTATCGGCGATGGCGTTAAAGCCAGCTTCGTGATCCAGACCATCGAATTCGCCAGAGTTGAACAGCACGCCTTTTTCGGTCAGCGCCTGTTCGGAGAGATCCGGTTCGGAACCGTCGGCGGCCAGAATGACCGGCTTGATCTTCAGACCGTATTTACTGGCAAACTCGTAGTCGCGCTGATCGTGACCCGGAACGGCCATTACCGCGCCGGTGCCGTACTCCATCAGGACAAAGTTTGCCGCCCAGACCGGGATCGCTTCACCGGTCAGTGGATGAATCGCTTTATAACCGGTATCGACGCCTTTTTTCTCCATAGTTGCCATTTCGGCTTCGGCAACTTTGGTATTGCGGCATTCGTCGATAAACGTCGCCAGCGCGGGGTTATTGGCTGCTGCCTGCTGCGCCAGCGGGTGACCCGCCGCCACGGCCAGATAGGTACAGCCCATAAAGGTGTCCGGGCGGGTGGTGTAGACGGTCAGCTTGTCGGCGTAGTCGTTAACATCAAAGGAGATTTCGACGCCTTCGGAGCGGCCAATCCAGTTACGCTGCATGGTCTTCACGGTATCCGGCCAGTGATCCAGGTTATCCAGATCGTTCAGCAGCTCGTCAGCGTAGGCGGTGATTTTAATAAACCACTGCGGGATCTCTTTACGCTCAACTTTGGTATCGCAGCGCCAGCAGCAGCCGTCGATAACCTGCTCGTTCGCCAGAACGGTCTGGTCGTTCGGGCACCAGTTCACCGCGGAGGTTTTTTTGTAGACCAGGCCTTTTTTATACAGCTCGGTGAAGAACTTCTGCTCCCAGCGGTAGTATTCCGGGGTGCAGGTCGCCACTTCGCGGCTCCAGTCATAGCCAAAGCCCAGCTTTTTCAGCTGATTCTTCATGTAGGCGATATTGTCGTAGGTCCACGGTGCCGGAGCTGTGTTGTTTTTCACCGCCGCGCCTTCCGCAGGCAGGCCAAACGCATCCCAGCCGATAGGCTGCAGTACGTTCTTGCCTAACATGCGCTGGTAACGGGAAATCACGTCGCCAATGGTGTAGTTGCGCACGTGGCCCATGTGTAGTCGACCAGAAGGATAGGGAAGCATCGACAGGCAGTAATACTTCTCTTTACTCTCGTCTTCGGTAACTTCAAAGGTACGCTTCTCGTCCCAGTGTTGCTGGACTTTTGATTCTATCTCTTCCGGGCGGTATTGCTCTTGCATGGCAGCCAGTGGTCCTGTTTTCAATACAGCTACAAAATGTAGCCAATGGATGTGTTATTTCAGATCGGCATAGCATAGCCCAAACGCCAACGTCAAAACAGCCTTTCACACACTTACCGCGAGGAAAGCGCCAGAGAATATTTCGCGACTCTGTGGCATGACGGGCAGAGCTATGCGCAGATAACGTCTATCATTAGAAGAAGTTAACCACACCGGAGGCGAAAAGATGAACAAGGTAGCTCAGTTTTACCGAGAGCTGGTGTCGACGCTCAGCGAGCGGTTACGCAATGGAGAACGCGATATCGATGCGCTGGTGGAGCAGGCCAGGGTAAGAATTAGCCAGTCCGGCGAGTTAACGCAGAGTGAAATCGACAACGTCATTCGCGCCGTCAGACGCGATCTGGAAGAGTTTGCGCTCAGCTATGAAGAGAGCCAGGAGGAGCTCACCGATAGCGTCTTTATGCGCGTGATTAAGGAGAGTCTGTGGCAGGAGCTGGCGGATATCACTGACAAAACCCAGCTTGAGTGGCGCGAAGTCTTCCAGGATCTCAGCCACCACGGCGTTTATCACAGCGGCGAAGTGGTTGGACTCGGCAATCTGGTTTGTGAGAAGTGTCATTATCATCTGCCGGTTTATACGCCGGACGTGCTGCCGCGTTGTCCAAAATGCGGGCACGATCAGTTCCAGCGTCGCCCGTTCGAGCCCTGATCGCTCGGGTCTGGTGCATAATTATTGCATCGGGCCCGATTAAAAATGATTAATTGTAAATTTTTTAGCCAATATAAGTTATATATTGGCTTCCGTTTTAAGAATACGTCGTTCATCTTTTTTATCTCAACTGGTTTGCTACACATTTTTTCACTCAGCTACGGATTATCGTGCAGCCCATCGCAGGTATCACCGCATATTCTATTGACCCAATTAGTTTGCAATAAGATGCTCGATGCACGAGGTGACGATGGCGATCGCGTGCTAAAGGTGGATGGGCTTTGCCTGATGCAAGGCGTGGCCTGTTGTGGTTAATTATTGGCGATGCGCCGTTACCAGCGCATCGCTTATTTTTTAACGAATAGTATTTATTTCAGCATATTTATACTGCTGTTGCCCGCCCATTTCAGAGGCATAGTTATGATAAGAGTTAAGGACCAGCTTGTTAGCGGAAATAGAGCCTTTACCGCAGGTTGCCAGATTTAAAAAGCCGCAGCGGTAGCCGCCATTTTTAACAGTCCCTGTGGTCATGGTAAGAGAACCATTGGCTTTGATGGTATTATAGTTGGTGATATTAGCGTGATTTAGCGTCTTCAGAGTCAAATCTCCGCCCGCAGAGATTTGCCCTTCATTAAGAATGCCGTTGGCCGCGCTAATAGTGTTATTATAGCCATCGATTGTTGCTCTGTTGCGAACATAATCACTCTCTACATTCAGTGAATTACCGTAGATATAATTAGTGTTATCTATGACTTTAGTATTGAGCGTCAGCGAATTTTGCCCAATAAGAGTTCCCTCCTGGTTCAGAATTCCGTCAGTGACAAGTGTAACATTATTGCCGACAATACTTCCTGAATTATATATTTCTCCTGTATTGACTTTGTCATCCTTTTTAGATTGTACGGTCAGAGTGGAATGACCCCGGAGCTCACCGGTGACTTTGAGTTTATCGCCGCTGAATTCGACGTAGGTTATATTGCCGCGCATTGAACCCGCGTTGTCAATATTGTTGGCGGAAACCGCTAACTGACCATCGGAAACGGTATTTGAGCCCTTACGGGTGGTGAGATTGCCCCCGCTGGCTACGGATAACAATTGCGTTCCCTTCATCGTGCCGGCGTTAACAAGATCGCCGGTCGCGCTGATGGCAATCTGTTTACTACTGGCAATTGTGCCTTCATTGGTCAGGGTGCCCACACTACTGAGCTGCGTAACGTAAGCAGTACTATTAATTGTACCTGTATTTTTCATATCGCCCAAAGATGCCATTTTAGCCATAAGGCCGTTCGTGTTGATGGAACCTTCATTAACCAGAGAACCATAGCTGGTCATGGCGAGCGCGGCATTTGCGGTAATAGTGCCTTTATTACGCACGCCAAGACCTAAGGTATTACCCACCATGCTAATACTATTGGCCTTGATACCGCCCAGGTTGCTGATATCAATGCTGTATTCTGGAAAGATCATCTGCATAACAGTTGCTGTTTTACCCAGGGAGTTCATTTCCCCGGTCTGGTTATTATACGTAAAATTGCCCGCGCCGACGGCTGCACTGGCGGCGGTCACGGTACCGTTAATCGCAATGGCATCCGCAAGCAGGGCGGCATAGTTAGTGGATGCGTTCATACCTTTATCACCGATGGTGATTTTCCCTTGCGTGACCGTATAGCTCTCAATTGCGCCGGTATCGCTCAGGTTGACCTGGCCTGTGGTAAGTATTGCGTTGTTGGTGTTGATAAAACTGCACCCGGAGCAGGTGATGCCGTTGGGGTTGGCGATCACGACATCGGCTTTTTGCCCGTTAACTTCGATAAAGCCCTGCAGGTTACTCATTTTATTGGAGGTGACTTCATTCAAAATTACCGAAGCGCTGCCGTTGGTCAGATTATTATTCTTAGCGATACTACCGTGAGTGCTGTGGTTCACGTCGCTGGCGCTGTTGTTTAAAATAGTGCCGTTAGGGCCGACGTTGAATTCGCGATATAAGTTATGCGAGACGCCTGCGGCATTAGGCGCTTCAATATCAATAACATTTGCCCCTGACCTATGCGTATAGCTTGACGGGTCGGCATAAACAACGGATGAGCTTAGCGCTGCCGCCAGCGCAACATATGAAACCTTGAATTTAAACATGTAATTTATTCCTTTAAATATAAAAAGATGAATCAGTAAATAGCAGTAATGCGCGGATGAAAACTAATACCTCCACTGTAATGAAAAGCCCATATTCATGGCATCGCTATGAAAGTCATCAGGTTTACTGATAGGCGTGCCGATAAAAAAGTCATATTGCGTTGATGCTATTTCTCCACGGATCCCGCCGACTGCGCCAGAAAGGCTTTTCCCTTGCTGCGCGCGCTCGTTGCCGATGATTCTGCCGAAATCGAGGCCAAGATATAACTGCCGGTCGGCAGTAGGTATATTCCAGCTAAAGTCGTTACGCCAGTACCAGCCCTGATTGGCCGATAGCGTATTTTCGCCGTCAAAACCGCGAATCGTCCAGCGATTGCCGATATTAAACTGGTTGTCCGAAGATAATATATCCGGGCTGAACTGGGCATGGAAACGCGGCATCCAGCTAAATTTATCGCCGGTTGCGGCAAACTGCATTAATGCCTGAATATCGGCATGCACGACGCGCGAATGGCGGCTGTATAAACCGGCTTTTTCCTCTGGCGTAGGCACGGACCTGAGCCACGGCAGGCTGCGCTGAATACCCACGCTGGCGTCGACAATTTTATTGTTAAAATAGCGCTGGTGGCGCAGGGTTAATTCCCAGACCGGATTCTGTTTGCGCATGACGTAAAGCTCATCGCCGCCTAAAAAGTAGTGTGAACTGCTTTTCGCTATGCGCAGATCGGCGGTCGTTTTTTGCTGTCGGGTGTGTGAAAGCAGGCGGCTAAGGGTCGCGCTGTAATAACGGTTTTTACTTTTATAGTCGATGCTTGACCATCTTCCTTTAAACAGCTGGCGGTACTGGCTGTAGGAGCCGTACATGCTCAATGACCAGTAACCAAAAGGTACGGAGTAGTAAAGGTTGCCGTTATGGTTGCCGTCGTTGTGCTGGTTGAATTCAACGTCGCCGCCTGCCGAGATGGACAGAATATCGTTCAGTGAGGATAAATCGTACAGGTACAGCGCGCCGCCGCCCTGATAGCGCCCGCTGGCGCGGCTACCGGCATCATCAAGCCAGGCGCCAACCTGCCACTGTTTATCCGTTACGCGGGCGATTTCAATATCGCTCTCGCCGATATGTTCCCCCGGCCGCAGTTTCATATGGGCGCTGGCGCCAGGCTGGCGTTGCAGGTTAGCCATCCCTTGTTCAAGATCGCTAAGGCGCAGGATCTTACCGGTATGCGTGGGCATCGAGGTCCACAGGTTCGTCGTGGCGCTATTCGGCGCAAAAGCAATATGCCCCGTTTTGCCATAAACAAGCGTTATCTTCAGAATGCCGCCTTCTAATGACTGGGAAGGAACATCGATCAGGGAAGTGATATACCCTTGCGTTATCAGCTCATTTTGCAAAGCGGTCGTCAGCAGACGAATTCCTTCCACACCTAAACAATGGCCAATCGCCTGGGAGGCGATCTTTCCGAGGAGGGCGGTGGTTTTAGCTTTGTCCTCGGAGGCAATATCAACTTGCGTGATATATCTGCAGGTCGCTTCTTCGGGAAATATTAAAGTTTGCGTTTTTACATGGCTACGAGAGGATTGGTATTGCTGCTGATGGGGCATTAATGCGCTTTCACGGGCTTTATCCTGTTCAACCTGGTTTACCGTTGCGGCCTCAATACCCGCGCGGGCAGTAAAACAGGTGAGCAGATTTAAACACAAAATAATGGCCAGGCTGTTGGTATTAGTCCACATGAAGCAATATCCGTTTGTTTCATTGAGTGAGATTATTATTAATAGCTATGCGCGGTCGGAAATAGCCAGCGACGTATAGCAAGTCGATTGAAATATTATTTTTAAATAATTCATACTCCGGGGGGATTATTACGAGAGGCTGTATGCTAACGATGCCGTGGCGGTTTATCCATTCACCGGCCCCTGAATTCTTTGTGAAATATTTACTTCACGTTGTGAAGCTGACGCCTTGAGATGAAGTGATTGAAAGGGGAAGAGCTGTGGGCGCGCACGGTGATATCGTGCGCGCCGCAGAAGTTAGTGCAGAATTTTGGCGAGGAAGTCCTTGGCGCGTTCTGATTGCGGGTTAGCAAAAAACGCTTCTTTATCGGCGTCTTCGACTATTTTACCTTCATCCATAAAGATGACCCGGTTGGCGACCTTACGAGCAAAGCCCATTTCATGGGTAACCACCATCATGGTCATCCCTTCATTCGCCAGTTCAACCATGACGTCCAGCACTTCATTAATCATCTCAGGGTCAAGCGCGGAAGTGGGTTCATCAAACAGCATGGCGATGGGGTCCATGCACAGCGCGCGAGCGATGGCCACGCGCTGCTGTTGGCCGCCCGAGAGCTGAGCGGGGAATTTTTCAGCATGGGCGGAAAGCCCCACGCGTTCCAGCAGCTTTAGCCCTTTTGCTCGAGAAGCTGCTTTATCGCGATTGAGCACCTTAACCTGCGCCAGGGTGAGGTTATCAATAATCGATAAGTGCGGGAACAGCTCGAAATGCTGGAATACCATCCCGACCCGCGAGCGCAGTTTGGCGAGATTGGTCTTTTTATCGTTGACGGTGGTGCCGTCGACGATGATTTGACCTTGCTGGATGGGCTCCAGGCCGTTGACGGTTTTAATCAGCGTTGATTTACCCGAACCCGAAGGCCCACAGACCACCACCACTTCGCCTTTTTTCACTTCCGTGGAGCAATCGGTCAGCACCTGAAAGTGACCATACCATTTTGAAACATTTTTCAGGGTAATCATTACACAGTCCTTTTCTTCAACCAGCTGACCAACAGCGATGCGCTGAGGCTAATAACAAAATATACGGCGCCTGCGAACAGCACCATCTCCACCTGGGTTCCGTCACGTTCGCCAATCGTCGAGGCGGTGCGGAAAAAGTCGGCCAGGCTCAGGACATAAACCAGTGAGGTATCCTGGAACAGGACGATGCCCTGAGTCAGCAGCAGCGGTACCATGGCGCGAAACGCCTGCGGCAGGATCACCAGCTTCATAGATTGCCAGTGGGTCATGCCCAGCGCCAGCGCAGCGCTGGACTGGCCGCGGGAGATACTCTGAATACCGGCACGAATGATTTCCGAGTAGTAAGCCGCTTCAAACATGGAAAAGGCGATCATCGCCGAAATCAGCCGGATATCGGTTTTCGGCGACAGGCCAAGCACGTTCTGCAGGAAACCCGGGACAATCAGATAAAACCACAGCAGTACCATTACCAGCGGAATAGAACGGAAGACGTTAACGTAAGTTTTGGCAAACCACGCCAGCGGCAGGAAACTCGACAGGCGCATCACGGCCAGAATCGTCCCCCAGACAATCCCGATAACAATCGCGGTCACGGTGATTTTTAACGTGATGACCAGTCCAGCCAGCAGGTATGGCATGGAAGGGATAATAGAACTCCAGTCAAAATCGTACATTATTTACCCCCCATATTGCCCGGCAGGCGGACCTTACGTTCGACCACGTACATGATCAGCATGATGACGGCGTTGATAAAGACGTAGGCGAGGGTGATGGCGGTAAACGATTCCCAGGCATGGGCCGAGTAGTCCAGCAGCTTACCCGCCTGCGCGGCCATATCGACAAGTCCAATGGTGGAAGCGATGGCCGAGTTTTTCACCAGGTTCATCATTTCAGAGGTCATTGGCGGCACGATAACGCGGTAGGCGTTGGGCAGCAGCACGTAACGATAGGTTTGCGGAAGCGTCAGCCCCATCGCCAGCCCGGCATTTTTCTGGCCGCGCGGCAGGGACTGGATGCCGGAACGAACCTGTTCACAGACGCGAGCGGCGGTAAATAATCCCAGACACAGCATCGAAGAAACGAAAAACTGAATATTAGGGTCCAGCTCGGACTTAAACCACATGCCGATATTTTCCGGCAGCAGTTCAGGCACCACCAGATACCAGGTGAAAAACTGCACGATAAGCGGAACGTTACGGAACAGCTCAACGTAACAGGTACCGATAGTCGAGAGTAGACGATTAGGGACGGTACGGAGAATACCGAATAGCGAGCCTACGAAGAAGGCGATAATCCAGGCCGTGACCGACAGCGTAACGGTGACCTGAAAACCACTCCATAGCCAGCCTAAATAGGTAGTATTGCCGAACGGGGCCTGTTGCAGGAATATCCCCCAGTTCCAGTCTATTGACATACATGACTCCTGGAAAAAAAAGGGTAGCAGCGCTACCCTCGAAGATTGTTGCTCAGCCTGTTTCGGTATTCGCGGCCGCTGGGGAACGACCAGCCGCCGTATAGTCTGTCCGCGCCGTAGCAACAATCGGGAGGGCAGGAGTTCCTGCCCCTTGTTTTTTTAATTAGTTAAGAGCTTTGTCGTTAGGTGATTTGAACAGCGCTTTCATTTCGTCAGAGAGTTCAAAATTCATATTCAGGTTTTTTGGCGGAATAGGATTTTTAAACCACTTGTCGAACCATTTTTCGGCTTCACCGGAGGTCTGCGCCTGGGCTACCGTCTCATCAACCAGCGTTTTGAACTGCGGATCGTCTTTACGCAGCATACAGCCGTAAGCTTCCTGAGATTGCGCCGTGCCGACGATCTCCCAATTATCCGGCTTCTTCGCCTTCGCCCGTTCGCCCGCCAGCAGCGCGTCATCCATCATAAAGGCCACCGCGCGTCCGCTTTCCAGGGTACGGAAAGAGTCGCCGTGATCTTTAGCACTGATAATGCGCATGTTCATTTTTTTCTCGTCATTCAGCTTATGCAGCAGAATTTCGGAGGTAGTTCCGGAGGTGACGACGACGGCTTTATCCTTCAGGTCCGGAAAGTCCTTAATCGCGCCGCCTTTTTTCACCAGCAGACGGGTACCGACAACGAAAATGGTGTCGGAGAAGGCCGCCTGTTTCTGACGTTCAAGGTTGTTGGTGGTGGAACCGCATTCGAAATCATAGGTACCGTTTTGCAGCAGCGGGATACGGTTTTGAGACGTAACCGGGATCAGCTTCACCTGCAGATCCGGTTTGTTCAGCTTTTTCTTGATGGCATCAACGATCGCATTTGAGTAGTCCTGGGAGTAGCCTACGACCTGCTGCTTGTTGTCATAGTAAGAAAATGGAACGGATGATTCACGGTGACCAACGACGATGACGCCGTTTTTGGCAATTTTATCCAGAGTGCTCTGGCCGGTGGTTGCTGCTGCGTCTTCTGCCTGCGCCGCGCCGGCGGTCAGTCCCATGACCAGCATCGCTGCGGCCAGTTTACGTAATTGCATATCCGACTCCTTATCCTCAGCGTCGTTAAACGCTATTGATACCCATTGTGAATGTGTGTGCTTTTTATGGCTGCCGTCTTTGCGTGCAGCATTTGTATGTGTTTGTTAGCATTTAGTTTGGCTTAATGTAAAGATTTTGCTGCTATATTGTTGGTTTTTGCGAGGCGCACCGCACCATTTAAAGGCAAAAATCCCCCATTGCACCAAAATAGCGCTGCCTGATGATCTGTGGTGGTGCAACCGGGTTGTACCCCTCAGGATCGCGTTGCTACGGGAATTTATTAAGCAATGGCCGTGCCAATATGCAACGAAAGGAAGAGATGATCGCGGCGACGAAAGCCGCCGCGGTAGAAGAGAAAGGAGGAATTATTGACGGCGCTGGCGCAGACTCATCAGCAGGGCGCCAAAACCGAACAGAATAGTTAACGCCCACAGCGGCCAGTTTCCCGTACGAGCGTACGGCGTCAGTCCTGTCGTTGGGGTCACTTTGCTGGTTAACACGGCGCGGGTGAACTGCGGGATCATTGCCTGAATTTCACCGCGCGGGCCGATGACCGCGGTAATGCCGTTATTGGTGCTACGCAGTAGCGGACGGGCCAGCTCCAGCGCGCGCATACGCGCCATCTGGAAATGCTGCCACGGGCCGATAGATTTACCGAACCACGCGTCGTTAGAGATGGTTAGCAGAAAATCCGTGTCCGGGCGGAAGTTATCCCGCACCTGCTCGCCAAGGATGATCTCGTAGCAGATAGCCGCCGTCAGTCGCATGTTATGCGCCACCAGCTGCGGCTGTACGTACGGACCGCGGCTGAAAGAGGACATTGGCAGATCAAAGAATGGCGCCAGCGGACGCAGAATCGATTCCAGCGGCACGAACTCGCCAAACGGCACCAGATGGTTCTTGTTGTAGCGATTCTTTGAGTCGTAGCTGTACGGGTTATCTTTGCCCAGCGTAATAATGGTGTTGTAAGTATCGTAGCGATTACGTGCGTTCAGGCGCGCGTCGACGATGCCGGTAATCAGCGAGCTGTTTTTCGACCGCATCAGGTCATCCATCATACTGAGGAAGCGCTGCTGATTAATTTCCAGATCCGGTATCGCCGACTCCGGCCAGACGATCAGCTGCGATTTGCCCATATGCGGCTGGGTGAGATCCAGATAGGTTTTCAGGGTATTGAGTAGCTGATCCTGGTCCCATTTCATCGCCTGGGGGATATCTCCCTGTACCAGCGAAACCGTGGTCGCGCGCTCCGGCAGCAGCTGATACCACTGAATATAGCGCAGCGGGAAGGGCAGGGCGAACAGCACGACGGCAGCGACCAGCGGCTTCCAGCTGCGCTGCACGATAGCCAGTATCAGCAAACCGCTGACGATCATCAGCAGGAAGTTAATCGCCTCGACGCCCATAACGGGCGCCAGCCCTTTGAGCGGACCGTCGATCTGGCTGTAGCCAAACTGTAACCACGGAAAGCCGGTCAGCACCCAGCCGCGCAGAAACTCGGTAACCTGCCATATCACCGGGGCGGCGATGGCAACGCGTACCCAGCTGGTTTTTGGCCACAGGCGCGAAAGAATACCGGCAAATAATCCGGTGTACAGAGAGAGATAGGCGGCCAGCAGAACGACCAGGAAAACGTTGACCGGCCCGGGCATACCGCCGAACTGCGCGATACTCACGTAGACCCAGTTAATACCGGAGCCGAACAGCCCTAAGCCCCAGAAATAGCCGATCGCGGCGCTTTGCACTGGACGGCGGTTGAGGGTTAAGCCCTGCAGGCCGATTAACGAAATAATCGCCGCCGGCCAGATGTCATAAGGTGAAAAAGCCAGCGTTCCGCTGGCTCCGAATAAAAGCGCCAGCAGCAGGCGTACGCCCTGGCGTTCAATGAGAGAGGCAAATACCATTTAGGTTAATCGTCCCGTTGGATTAGTCTTCCAGCTTCGGCTGCGGGGCATCATCAGGAAGCTTTACGTGTACCTGAATAATACGTCGGCTGTCGGCCATTGCGACCTTGAATTGGTAACCATCAATGTCGATAGACTCGCCGCGGGCGGGCAGATGGCCAAAGGCCTGCATCACCAGACCACCGATGGTATCAACCTCTTCATCGCTGAAGTGGGTGCTGAAGGCTTCGTTGAAGTCTTCGATTGAGGCCAGCGCGCGTACCGTCCACGTATGGCGGCTCAGCTGACGGAAATCGATATCTTCTTCTTCGTCATATTCGTCTTCTATCTCACCGACGATCAGCTCAAGGATATCTTCAATGGTCACCAGACCCGAGACGCCGCCAAACTCATCGATAACGATAGCCATATGATAACGCTGGGAGCGGAACTCCTTCAGCATGCGGTCAACCCGCTTGCTTTCGGGCACGACAACCGCCGGGCGCAACACTTTTTCCATGCTGAAGGCTTCAGCATCGCTGCGCATAAACGGCAGCAGATCTTTGGCCATCAGAATCCCTTCGATGTGATCTTTGTCTTCGCTGATCACCGGGAAACGCGAGTGGGCGGATTCGATGATCACATCGAGGCACTCGTCCAGCGTCTGGTTGCGTTTCAGGGTAATCATCTGCGAGCGGGGGATCATGATGTCGCGGACGCGCTGGTCGGCGATATCCATTACCCCTTCGAGCATATCGCGCGTATCTTCGTCGATAAGGTCGTTTTGCCCGGAATCACGGATCAGCGCCAGCAGTTCATCACGGTTTTTCGGTTCCCCGTGAAAAAGCTGGCTGAGTAACAGGGAGAAGAATCCCTTTTTGCTGTTTACTGTGTCGCTACTGTGTGAATTGTCGTCGCTCATGGCGTCGTATGGGTTCTCATGTTGGTTAAATAGTCGCTCGTCACGCGTATACTCAGCGCCCGGCATAGCGGCCAGTCGCCGGCAAAGCCGGCAACAGGTTATTCCTTCTCGGCAATGTACGGATCCTCATAGCCCAGAGCAAGCATTATCTCCGTTTCGAGGGATTCCATCTCTTCCGCTTCTTCATCAATAATATGGTCATAGCCCAAAAGATGCAGGCTACCGTGGACGACCATATGCGCCCAGTGCGCCTCCAGCGGTTTACCTTGCTCTTGCGCTTCCTGCTCGACCACCTGACGACAGATGACCAGATCGCCAAGCAGCGGCATTTCGATGCCGGGTGGCGCTTCGAAGGGGAAAGAGAGCACGTTAGTCGGTTTATCTTTCCCACGATAGGTCAGGTTCAGCTCGTGGCTTTCCGCTTCATCAACCAGCCGAATCGTGAGTTCCGACTCCTCCTGGAACTGCGGAATAACGCTATCGACCCAGCGCTGAAACAGGGCTTCATCCGGCATTCCGCTGTTATCTTCGCAAGCCAGCTGTAAATCGAGAATGACCTGACTCATTTATGCTCCTGTTCCTGGGCTTCGCGTTTGCGCTCGGCGGCCAGCTCTGCTTTACGTTTCTGGTCTGCTTCTTCCCAGGCTTCATAGGCGTTAACGATACGGGCAACCACCGGATGGCGCACCACGTCTTCGCTATGGAAGAAGTTGAAGCTAATCTCATCGACTTCTGCCAGCACTTCAATTGCGTGGCGCAGGCCCGATTTGGTGCTGCGCGGCAGGTCAATCTGCGTGACGTCGCCGGTAATGACCGCCTTAGAGTTAAAGCCGATACGAGTCAGGAACATTTTCATCTGTTCGATGGTGGTGTTCTGGCTTTCATCAAGAATGATGAAAGCATCGTTCAGCGTACGGCCGCGCATATAGGCTAGCGGCGCGACTTCAATCACGTTGCGCTCAATCAGCTTTTCAACTTTCTCGAAGCCGAGCATCTCAAACAGCGCGTCGTACAGCGGCCGCAGGTACGGGTCCACTTTCTGGCTCAGATCGCCGGGCAGGAAGCCCAGTTTTTCGCCGGCCTCAACCGCCGGACGGGTCAGAAGAATACGGCGGATCTCCTGGCGCTCCAGCGCGTCTACCGCTGCGGCGACCGCCAGGTAGGTTTTCCCGGTCCCGGCAGGGCCGACGCCGAAGGTAATATCATGGTCAAGAATATTGGCGATGTACTGCGCCTGATTCGGCGTACGCGGCTTAATCACGCCACGCTTGGTTTTGATATTCACGGCCTTGCCGTAATCCGGCACGCTTTCGGCGCTCTGCTCCAGCACGCGGGCTTCTTTGATCGCCAGATGAATTTGTTCCGGTTCAATATCCTGAATTTCGCCGCGCATCGGCGCGGTATCAACGTACAGACTGCGCAGGATATCCGCCGCTGCGGTGACGCAAATCGGCCGGCCGGTCAGTTTAAAGTGGTTGTCACGACGGTTAATCTCGATGCCGAGACGGCGTTCCAGCTGTTTAATGTTGTCATCAAACGGGCCGCACAGGCTCAGCAGACGGGCGTTGTCCGCGGGCTCAAGGGTGATTTCGCGAGTGTCTGTATTCAAACTGTTCCTCTTATACATTGATAGCCGGAGGGTAGCCGGTCAGGAAATTATTCACGTCATCGGAATATGGCGCAAGCATCGCTGTAGATATTGGGTTCAGGAGAGGAAATACAAGGCCTGCCGGAGCGGCAGGCCTGAACGGATTATGGCTGGTAGATACCGACGCCCAAATCGTTTTCTTTACGGGTACGGGCAATCACCGACTCCGGGGTTTCCGCGATACGCAGACCCATTTCGTCCTCTGTGCGCACCACTTTACCGCGCAGGGAGTTTGTCCAGACGTCGGTGATCTCGACATCAACAAACTTACCGATCATCTCAGGCGAGCCTTCGAAGTTCACCACGCGGTTATTCTCGGTGCGGCCAGACAGCTCCATGATGCTCTTGCGTGAGGTACCTTCCACCAGAATGCGCTGCACGGTGCCGAGCATACGGCGGCTCCAGGCCATCGCCTGCTGGTTGATGCGCTCCTGCAGAATATACAGACGCTGCTTCTTATCCTCTTCCTGTACATCGTCGACCATATCGGCCGCCGGCGTTCCCGGACGCGCGGAGAAGATGAAGCTGTAGCTCATGTCGAAATTCACATCGGCAATCAGCTTCATGGTCTGCTCGAAATCCTGGGTGGTTTCGCCAGGGAAGCCAACGATGAAGTCGGAGCTGATCTGAATATCCGGACGCGCCGCGCGCAGTTTACGGATAATCGCTTTATATTCCAGCGCCGTATGGGTTCTGCCCATCAGGTTCAGCACGCGGTCGGAACCGCTCTGTACCGGCAGGTGCAGGAAGCTGACCAGCTCCGGCGTATCGCGGTAAACCTCGATGATATCGTCGGTGAACTCGATGGGGTGACTGGTGGTAAAGCGGATCCGGTCGATACCGTCGATCGCCGCAACCAGACGCAGGAGATCGGCAAAGCTACCGGTGGTGCCGTCGTAGTTTTCCCCGCGCCAGGCGTTCACGTTCTGCCCGAGCAGGTTGACTTCACGTACGCCCTGAGCCGCAAGCTGGGCGATTTCAAACAGGATATCGTCGCTTGGGCGGCTCACTTCCTCACCGCGGGTGTAAGGCACCACGCAGTAGGTGCAGTACTTATTGCAGCCTTCCATGATGGAAACAAAGGCGCTTGGGCCTTCGGCGCGCGGTTCCGGCAGGCGGTCGAACTTTTCGATTTCCGGGAAGCTGATATCGACGACCGGGCTGCGGTTGCCTCGTACCGAGTTGATCATTTCCGGCAGACGGTGCAGGGTCTGCGGCCCAAAAATAATATCGACATAGTGGGCGCGCTGGCGAATATGATCGCCTTCCTGAGAAGCCACGCAGCCGCCAACGCCAATGATCAGGTTGGGGTTCTTCTCTTTTAACAGCTTCCAGCGTCCTAGCTGATGGAAAACTTTTTCCTGAGCCTTCTCACGGATTGAGCAGGTATTGAGCAGCAGCACATCCGCTTCTTCCGCCACTTCGGTGAGTTGATACCCGTGGGTGGCATCCAGCAGATCGGCCATCTTTGATGAATCGTATTCGTTCATCTGACAGCCCCAGGTTTTAATATGGAGTTTTTTTGTCATCGACTTGCTCATGCTTAATTAGGTATACCCAAAGTCAGCGTCTTCACCGGATGTTGCTCTGCAATGTGAAGGGTGACGGATATAAAGCCAGGATTGCAGGGCGCGTATTGTAATGCTTTGACCGCGCCCTGACCAGTACGACCGTAATCACCGCAAGCCGAATAAAAATCCGGTAAACTGAGGAGATTCGGGTTTAAGGATAATAGCCATGACAATTCATGCAACAGATGTCGTTATCGTTGGCGGCGGGATGGTCGGCGGCGCCCTGGCGCTAGGCCTGGCGCAGCAGGGTTTTACGGTGACGGTCATTGAAAAAAACGCGCCGCCGGCTTTTGACGCTTCTTCCACGCCTGACGTGCGTATTTCGGCGATCGGCGCCTCATCGGTAGGGCTGCTGAGAGGCCTGGGCGTCTGGGATAGCGTGCGGTCCATGCGCGCCCATGCCTATCGCCAGCTCGAGACCTGGGAGTGGGAAAGCGCGCATGTGGTGTTTAACGCCGCGGAGCTGAAGCTGCCGGAACTGGGCTATATGGTAGAGAATAACGTCCTGCAGCGTGCCCTATGGCAGGCGCTGGAGACCCACGAGAACATCTCCCTGCGGGTGGGCACATCGCTTCAGGAGATGCGTCGCGCAGAGACGAACGCTTCGGTCACGCTGACCGATGGCAGCCAGCTTGATGCGCGGCTGTTGGTGGGCGCGGACGGCGCCAGTTCACAGGTGCGGCAGCTAGCAGGAATCGGTATCCATGCCTGGCAGTACCAACAATCCTGTATGTTGATCAGCGTGCAGTGCGCGGAGGATCCCCGCGATAGTACCTGGCAGCAGTTTACCCCTGCGGGGCCACGGGCGTTTTTACCGCTGTTCGATCATTGGGCTTCGCTGGTGTGGTACGACACGCCGGCGAGGATTCGCCAGCTGCAGGGCATGAGCATGGCTCAGCTACAGCAGGAAATTAATCACCACTTCCCGGCGCGGCTGGGAGAGATGACGCCGCTAAGCGCGGGCGCGTTTCCGTTGACCCGTCGCCATGCATTGCAGTATGTCAAACCTGGGCTGGCGCTGGTGGGCGATGCTGCGCACACCATTCATCCGCTGGCGGGGCAGGGGGTCAATCTGGGCTATCGCGATGTCGATGCGCTGCTGGATGTCCTGGCCAGGGCAAAAGCCCACGGCGAAGAGTGGGCCAGCCTACCGGTGCTCAAGCGCTACCAGACGCGCCGTCAGGCGGACAACTTTATTATGCAGTCGGGGATGGATCTGTTTTACGCCGGATTTAGCAACGATTTGCCACCGGTGCGGATACTGAGAAATATTGGGCTGATGGCGGCCGAGCGCGCTGGCGGACTGAAGCGTCAGGCGTTGAAATACGCGTTGGGGTTGTAACGTTGAGCGGCCCGGCTGCCGTAGATGCGGCCGGGTCGGGAAGTTCCGCCGGTATCGCCGAAATACCAGAACGCAAAAAGCTCGCCGAAGCGAGCTTTTTGCTATTTATTGGCTGGGGTACGAGGATTCGAACCTCGGAATGCCGGAATCAGAATCCGGTGCCTTACCGCTTGGCGATACCCCAATTTTATTTTGGCTATCTTGTGCTGAAGTCAGACTTAATCACAGCCTGGAGAGACTTCAACAAGCGCTCCTCTGAAGCGAGCGTCTTTTGAAATTGGCTGGGGTACGAGGATTCGAACCTCGGAATGCCGGAATCAGAATCCGGTGC